>NZ_JAKRFW010000051.1:0-37242 GCF_022347905.1 Pseudoalteromonas sp. Of11M-6
CCACCGGCTTTGAGCACGGCCAAAATAGCAATAAGCATCTCGCTACTGCGAGAAAAGTAGAGGGCGATAGGGGTATCGGCAGGCAATAGGCCAGCTTGGGCTTTGGGGTGCTGAGCAAGGATTTGCTGTGCAAGGGCATTGGCTTTACCGTTCACTTCGGCATAAGACAGTGCTTCACCACTGCTGGTTAACATAGCCGTCTGCTCAGGGGTGTTAGCGGCGTGCTGCTCTACTAAGCTGGCCAAATCTTTGTCGGTGGTAAACGACTCGGCGTTGTTGTGCCATTGGCTAAGCGTTGTCTGCATTTGGTTATTGACCAAGCTAATGCTTTGATGGCTTTGTGTCAGTCGCTCCCCAAGCTGAACCAAAATAGCTTGTACTTGGTCAAGGATCCACTCTGCCCGCGCTGTGCTTAACCATTCCCCGTTGTAGTGCATCACAAAGTCTAAGCGGTCTTGCTCGCTTTGGGCCACCACAGAAAGCGGATAGTCGCCTTTCTCTATTGATTCTCTGAACTTCCAACTGCCGGTATTTTCTGGAGTCGGGTAGTTTTCAAATACAAATAGGGTATGGAACAAGCGTTGACCATCACGTTGCAGTTTTGACAAGCTCATGTCGCTGTGGCTATTGAGTGCAGCTACGCCTTTTTGAATGGCTTTGAGAATGTCATTACAGCTTGCTTCTGCATGCCAATTCACCACTAAAGGTAAGGTGTTGATGAACAAACCGACCGCTTGTTCAATCCCATTGACTGGAATTTCACGACCGGAAACTGTGCTACCAACAATCGTTTGGCTATCACCAGAATAGGTTTGCAATAACTTATGCCAAGCAAATTGCAGTGCAACGTTGAGGGTTACGCCAGCTTGTTGACAAGTATGTTGTAGCGACCTAAACGCCTCGCCTTGAAGGCTAAATTGTACCGATTGCACTTGTTCTACAATTCGACTTTGCGACAAGTCATATTGGCCACCAAGCAACAAGTTAATATCGTTTGCGGTATCAAATTCGGCTTGTTGTTGCTGCCAGTAAGCCTGAGTTTGCTTGGCATTTTTAAGGTAATAAGCTTGCGCCTCTAAATAGGTTTGCTGCGCTTGCACCTCTGGTGTTTTCCCTGCACAAAGCTGGCGATAATACTCAGCGACAGCTTGCAGCATTAACGGTCCACTCCAGCCATCATTAATGGCATGGTGCTCGGTTTTGATAAGTGTGTAGAGGTTTTCACTGCGCTTAAATAAGGTGAAGCGAATAAGCCCCGGTTGACTTAGGTCAAACGGAACTTGTCGGTCTGCGGCTTGGGCTTTGCTGATGGCTTGCTGTTGGCCGTGCTCGTCAAGGGATGACAGATCTACTTTGGTGAAGTGGCTGTCATCGATACTGGCATCGCGACACACCACTTGGAGTAGACACTCTTGCCAATCAAAAGCGGTGCGAAGAATAGGGAAGCGAAGCGATGCTAAACGCCAGGCATGAATAAAGTGTTCAACCTCTAGCGCTTGTTCAATATCCATGACCAATTGCACTCGGTAGGCATCATCCGTTGGGAAGTTAACAGCATGATAGATAAAGCCTTGTTGCAAGCTATTAGCTGGGTAAAGTGCTTCGATATTATAGTGCTTGCTCAGCGCTTGATAATGCCCATAAGACAAGTCGCTTAATCCCAAATCGCTAGGGGTTTGCTGTGGTGTTTGCGCGGCTAGTTCACAACTTGCATTAATGACCTGATGAAGCGCCATTTCAAAGTGCTCAACAAATGCCAACGACTGTGATTGGTTCAACCTCGAAACCACATCAAAGTGAAGCTTGTCACCGCGAACTGCGCCATTGATGTTGAGTAGCAGTGCATTGTCAGCCTGAGCGTTTGCCTCAGTCATCACATAGCCTGCTTGAGTATCATCCAGCTGCCAATCTCGGTTTTGCTGTTGTTGCTGATTCAATTGACCTAGGTAGTTAAAGCTCACCTGAGGGCGAATTGCGCTGACTTTGTCTGCTTGCACAAAAGCGCCATAACCCACGCCTTTATCCGGGATTTGGCGCAGCATTTCTTTGGTGTTTGCGATGGTTGCAATAACGTCGTCGTGGTGTTCAAGGCGCACAGGATACACACTGGTAAACCAGCCTAAGGTTTGCGACACATCCAAGCGCGGATCTATATTTTCACGACCATGACCTTCAAGTTGAATATGATTAACGGTACTGTCAAAAGTGCTGTGTAGGGCAATATTGAGTGCCGCCAAAAGCAAGTCGTTAATGTCAGTATTCAAACCAAGATTGGCATCTCGTAGCAATTTAGCGGTCGTTTCTTGCTCAAACGTGATGCTGTATTGTGATTGTGCTGAGTAAGTGGGTTGGCTAGTAAAGCCTTTTTGTACCCGCTGCCAATAGTACGCTTGCTCAGGGTGAGCCGAAGGGTAGGTGGCAATGGCATCCACCCACTGACGATAGCTGGTAAGCTTGTCTGTTAGTGCTTCACCATTTAATAGGGTTTGTAAGTCTTGGCTTAACACCCGCCACGATACCACATCAATAATGGCATGATGGAAGGCAAAGAATACCTGACTGCCCTCGGCCGTTTTCACCAACGCTGCCTGCCACAGGGGGCCATTGAATAAATCAAATTGGCTTTGTAGTTTGGTCAATTCGTTAAATAACGCGTCTTTACTCAGAGCCGTTGCATCAAGTAATGGGACTTCAAGCTCTATTGCCGCTTGGTACGCTTGTTTTACCCCGTTGCTGGTCTGAACAAAGTGACAACGTAGCATGTCATGATGCTCGCTCAGCGCTTGAATAGCTTGAGTCAGCCCCGGGTGTTCAATGTGTTCAGGTAAGTTAAGGGTAAATGCTTGGTTCCAATGGTGTGGATTTGGTAGTCCTAAATCGAAAAACCACTGTTGGATAGGCAGTAGTGCAAACTCACCACTTAACCTACCTTGCTCCGTGATAAGTTCAATGGTTTCAGTGCTAACGTGTTGAATTAAATAGGCCTGCGCTGCCACGCTTGGGGCGTCAATGATGTCTTTAACCTGAAGGTTAAAGCCAGCTTTACGCAGCGCAGACACAAGTTGAATACTGACAATAGAATCGCCACCGACTTTGAAAAAGTCATCATTAACGCCCACTTGTTCTAGGCCCAATACTGACTGCCAAATACCACACAATTGTTTTTCTAATTCGCTGCTCGGGGCTTGATAGTTGTCTTCATCCACCACGGTTGGAGTGGGCAATTGCCTGTGATCCAGCTTACCATTGTTGTTAAACGGTAACGCCGACATCACTTCAAAATAGCTTGGGATCATATAGCTAGGTAAAACCTGAGCCAGTTCCTGTTTTACTGCATTGAGGTCTAACTCGCCGTGCTCTGGTACCACGTATGCAGCAAGTTGCTTGTTGCCCGCTTGTTCGAATACCACCACAGCGGCGACTTTCACTTGCGCCAATTCGTTGAGTTGAGCTTCTATTTCAGCAAGCTCAATCCTAAACCCGCGGATCTTCACTTGGTGATCGTTACGGCCTAAAAACTCTAGTACGCCAGACTCGGACCAACGTCCTAAGTCTCCCGTTTTATACAGTTTATCTAGCCCGAGTTGTTTGGCCTTTGCGCTTGCAAACGGGTTATCGATAAAGCGCGCAGCACTCATTTCTGGTTTATTAAGGTAGCCACAGGCAAGTCCCGCACCCGCTATAAATATCTCGCCTGTCGCGCCGTATGGCACTGGATTAAGATGTTTATCAAGCAATAATACTTGGCGATGATTAATGGCTTGGCCGATGGGCACCGGGCCATCAATATTGGCACATGGATAGAAAGTGGTAAATGTCGTGCTTTCAGTTGGGCCATATGCGTTTATCACCAACTCTGGTCGCGTATCTCTGGCGAGAATGCGTTTAACTATGCTTGGAGTGATTGCCTCACCGCCTGTTAGTACGCAGCGGACATTGTCATAAATATCAGATTGTTGTAAATACAGCGAATCAAACAGTGTGCGTGTTAGCCAAAGTACACTAACGCCGTGCTGTTTAATTAACCTTGATAGGCTGTCAGGATCCGCGCCTTGTTGCGCACTTGCTACAACCAATTTGCAGCCGTTTATCAGTGGTGTCCAAATTTCAAACGTTGCGGCGTCAAAATTTGGATTAGATAGGTGAATAAACACGTCGTTTTCTGACGTGTTTATTAAATCAGTATCTTGTACCAAAGAAACAACGCCACGATGTGGAACGACCACGCCTTTTGGCTCACCTGTCGTACCGGATGTATAGATCACATAGGCTTCGGTTTGCGCATGTGCGCCTGATAGTACGGGCGCTGCATCAGACAAAGACAAGCTATCTAAGCAGGTAATTTGCGGCTCTGCATCACAACTTGCAACGAGTGTTTCGATACGCGGGCGCAGCTCGCTTTGTGTTAAAATCAAGCCAAGTTGCGTGTCGTTGAGCATATACTCTATGCGCTGATCTGGATAGTCAGGGTTAAGCGGTACATAAGCACAACCCGCCTTTAGGATAGCCAGTTTTGCGATTACCATTGCAATAGAGCGTTCACAGAAAAGCCCAACAAAGCGATGGCTAGCGCCAACGTCCATATGATCTTTAATGTAGGCGGCAAGATTATTCGCGCTTTGTTCTAATTCTTGATAGGTCAGCTGCATTTCGCCTTCAACCAGCGCTATTCGAGTTGGCGTTTTTTGTACTTGCTGAGCAACCAATTCATGGATAGTAGAGTGCAAATAATCTGCATGCTCATCTACCTCAACCATTGGTGCTCGCTCATCATTACTTAACAAAGAAATTTGGCTATGCGGCTGGTTCTCATCAGCAATAATGGCATCTAACACCAATGTCATTTGGGTGAGCAATCGCTGTGCTTTGCTTGGTGCCAACATGGTTTCGCAGAAGCTTAACTTGAGTAATAAGATGTCCTGTTGCTCAACTACACTGATGGTGAGTGGATAGTCTACTTTTTCAATCATCTTATCGAATGACCATTCGAGCACGTCTTGTCCCGCTGGTGTCGGATAGTTTTCAAATACAAATAGACTGTTGAACAGGCGAGTATTCGGCTCTTGTAGTTGCGACAGTGAAACACTGCTGTTGCCGTTAAGTTCTGCAATTTTTTCTTTCAGTGCTGTAAGCTGGGTGCGAATACTGGCAGGTTCTTGCCAATCAAGGGAAAGAGGTAGGGTGTTGATATATAAACCAACACTGGCATGGATCCCGTCAATGGGGAGTTCACGACCCGAGACCGTTGTGCCTACTATGGTTTGCTCAGCGTCGCAGTAATATTGCAGTACTTTATGCCAAGCAAATTGCATTAAGACGTTCAGCGTTAGTCCGTGTTGTTTAGCAAATGCTTTGAGCTGTTGATGGCGCTCTGAAGAGAGCTTTAATTCGCTCGCCGCTGCTTTGTGGATCTGTGACGAGCCAGATTGGTCAATATTTTTACTCAATAAGCGGTTGATATCATTGGGCTCACCAAATTGTGCTTTTTGGGTTTGCCAATAGCTATCGCTAGATTTTTGATTTTGCTGATAGCGCGCTTGTGTTTGTAGGTAAGCTGTTTCTTCTTCAACAATGACCGGCTCGCCTTTGGTTAGTTTGGCATAGTTTTGATGCACGGTTTGTAGCATCACCGGAAAGCTCCAACCATCGCTGATGCTGTGGTGTTCTGCTTTAATTAGGGTGTAATGTGCATCGGCGCGTTTAACAATAGCAAAACGCATTAACCCAGGTTGAGTCAAATCGAAAGGCGTATTACGGTCGTCGTGAATGAGCTTATCGATACGCGTCTGTTGTTCAATGTGGTCTAACGTGCTGAAGTCGTGAAAACTGAAGTGATTTGGGGTAAATCCCGCCCCTCCTTTGATCACTTGGATGATTTCATTTTCCCAGTTGAACGCGGTACGTAGCGCAGGGTAACGCATTGATGCCAAGATCCAAGCCTGTTGGTAAGCATCGACATCGAGTGCTTGATGGTAATCGATGACTAACTGAACGCGGTAAGCATCGTCATTTGGTTGGGCAAGGTGATGATAAACAAAACCTTTTTGCATACTGTTAGCATCAAAGATGGCACGGATCTCAGATGCCTTTTTATGCTCAGTCGCTAGTAACTGTTCAAAGTCTTGTTCGGAAAAAACTTGCTGCGATACAAGGTAATCTAATAATGCGGCTTTATTTGCTTTGAGGTAATCAACCCATTGTTGGCTGAGTCCTTGCTCACCATGGACAATTTTAAGTTTGTCTCCATTGGCCCAAAGCGCAATGTTATCCTTTGCAAGTGATTGGCATAAATTCAACATGGTTTAAATCTCTAATTCTTGTGTTTTTTCAGACTGAGTCGTGGTTTGTTCTAGTTGTGTTTCACTTAACTGGGATTGCAGTGCAGCTAGTTGCTCCTGAGAAAGCGAGCCCGCACCAAAGTCGCTAGGGGTGCTTACACCGCCGCGCTTTTTCGCCTCGAACGCCGTATCCAATACATCATGCAGCGCTTGTGTTAAGTGAGTAGCGAAGGCATCGGTAAGATTGCCATCTAGTAATGAATCCACTTTGATCCTGAGTTGCTCGCCCTGAACCAGCGCATTGATATCGAGGATCAGATCCGAGCCGTTTTGTGCAGAACTTGTCTCGGTTTGCAGTTGGTTGTCTATCTGCCAAAGCGCATCGCTTTGCCCACCCATTTGGCCCAGGTAGTTAAAGCTGATACTTGGCAACGTTAAGCTGGTGTCTTGCAGTTGTGCACTACCAAAACCAAGACCTTTATTCGGGATCTGGCGTAGCGCTTCTTTGGCATCAATAATGGTGTCGCTTAGTGTCGCTTGTTGAGTCAGGCGTAGCGGGTACAAACAAGTGAACCAGCCAATTGTTTGGTTGATATCAGCATCATCACGCCACATTTCACGACCATGACTTTCCAACGTGATAGCATGCTGAGTTTGCTTAAAGGTTTTACTCAATGCTTGGCACAAAGCAGCCAGTAGTAACTCTTCACCTTGCGTATTGAAGCCTGCATTCGCGTCACGTATGAAGCGGGCCGTGGTGTGCGCGTCTAGCTCTAACCAAGCGGTTGACGGTGTTGCAGCCATGCTTGGCGGATAGCTTGGCAAGTTGGTTGCTAAACGCTGCCAAAATGCCATTTCCTGCGGGTGTGCTGCCGGGTACGCTTGCATCATTTCTACCCACTGTCGATAGCTGGTACGTTTACTCAGCAACTCTCCTTGTGCTAAAAGGGTTTGCAGATCTTGCGCGATGATCCGCCAAGAAACCGCATCGATGATTAAGTGGTGAAGTGCAAAGTGAAGCAGGTCGTAGTCTTCGCAAAACGCTTCGATATGTGTAACTTGCCAAAGTGGGCCATTACAAATATCGAACTGGCTTTGTCGCGCGTTGAGTTCTGCTTGTACATCGTGTGACTTGCCGTTAAGGACGTTGAGTGGCGCCATGGTACTCACATCGTTATATTCTTGCGTAATATGGCCTTCAAATTCCATAAAGGTTGTGCGCAACATATCATGTTGATCACTTAAACTGTGTAGCGCCTCTTGTAATTGAATTTGGCTAAAGCCGCTTGGGATCCTGATTGCAAATGCCTGATTCCAATGATTCTCCTCCGGTAGTGCTTTATTGAAAAACCATTGTTGAATTGGCAGTAGATCAAAGCGTCCGCTCAGCAGGCCTTGCTCCTGTGTTATCTCTCGTTGATTCGCTTGTACGCTAACAATACGCTGACTTAACGCCGCTGCAGTTGGACAATCAAAGATATCTTTTACTTGCAGTTCAATGCCTTGCTTTCTGAGCAAAGCAACGAGTTGAATAGTGAGAATAGAATCACCACCGATAGCAAAGAAATCATCTTTGGTGCTCACTTGCTCAACACCAAGCAAAGTTTTAAATACTTCACACAGTTGCGCTTCCGTTTCGTCTTGCGGCGCCACATATTCGCTTTGGCTTACCAATTCAGGCTCTGGCAACGCTTTACGGTCTAATTTACCGTTGCCAGTCAAAGGTATTTCCGCAAGCTCAGTCCACGTTTTTGGCTGCATATAACTGGGTAGCGCTTGACTCACATGGGCTTTCACTTGGGCAGTTTGGCCGTGATGTTGTGGCTTAAACTTGATATAAGCGGCTAGGTAGGGAACCCTTTGTAGGGTACGGTCGATAACCACCGCTTGGGCAACTTCTGGCAATTGGTTGATCACGCTTTCGATTTCACCCAGTTCAATACGGTAGCCTCGGATCTTCACCTGATTATCGTTACGACCGATATACTCCAACTCACCATCCGGCAGGCGTCTTGCCAAGTCACCGGTTTTATACAGTCTGGCTCGTCCTTGTTGAATATCTTGTTCGCTTGCGTACGGGCTGCTAATAAAGCGTTCTTGACTGAGCGCTTCGCGGTTTAAATAACCACGAGCAAGACCTGCACCGCCAATATATAACTCACCGCAGGCACCGGGTTCGACCAACTGCAATTTGGAATTTAGTACGTACGCTTTCATATCTAATATGGGTCTACCGATATGAGAGGCTTTAGAACTTGATTGTTGCGTGAGTGCTTTATAGGTGACATGCACCGTGGTTTCAGTGATCCCATACATGTTGACCAATAGCGGCTGTTCATCGCCGTAGCAGTTCCACCAAGGGTTGAGCATTTCGGGGTTGAGTTTGTCACCACCGAAAATCACATACCTCAGTTTGTCAAAATTCAATTTTGCGCTTAGTGCCGCTGCACTAAATTCATAGAATGCGGCAGGAGTCTGATTAAGCACAGTCACTTGATTGTCTGAACAGTAGTCTGCAAAGGCCTCAAAATCGCGGATCAGGCTGTTGTCAGGAATACAGAGTTTACCGCCATAAAGTAGGGCACCCCACATTTCCCATACACTAAAGTCAAAAGTATAGGCATGGTAAAGCACCCAAGTATCGTGATGGTCAAAGCCATAATCTTGCTCCGTCGCCGTGAACAATCGAGCGACGTTTTCATGAGTTTGCATCACGCCTTTTGGTTGGCCAGTCGTACCCGAGGTATAAATGATGTATACCAAATCCTGCGGTGATTGGTTTATGACAGGGGCTGTGTCGCTTTGTTGCTGGGCATTGAGTGGTGTAACTAATGGGCAAGCCACCTCCGCCAAACGGCATTTTTCTTGTGCAGCGGCATACTCTTGCTCATCGACAATCAATAGGCTTGGGTTAGTATCACTTAGAATAAAGGTTGTTCGCTCGCTGGCATGGTCGGGAGACAGCGGCACATAAGCCGCACCCGCTTTAGTGACAGCAAGAATTGCAATCAGCATCTCGATAGAAGGCTGCATGTACAGCGCAATTAACGTATCGGCAGTGAGGGGTTGTTGATACTGAGACTGATATTGCTCCCGTAAATGCAAGGCAAGGGCGTTGGCTCTGGCGTTAAGGGTTTTATAATCGATAGATTGTGTTTGGGTTTGTAGCGCGATTTGATCTGGGTGTTTACTTACCGCTTGTTCAAACCAGTGATTTAAAGTGGTGTCGGAAAAGAACGTTTCATTATCTTGATTGCTGCGCGCCAAGATCAGCTTTTGCTCTTCTTCATCGAGTACAGGCAGCTCGGCGATATTAAGATCGCTAGAGTGGGTAAGTAATTCAATAAAGCGCGCCTGAATATCGGTGATCCGTGTCATTGCCACGCGAGAAAAGACAGACTTAGCGGCGACCACTTTACGACAAAGGCCTCCTTCTGTTTCAAAATGCGTAAATTCGATATCAAATTGTGAAACACCAGGCTCAATGGATACCCCTTTGATAATGGTATCTCCCGCTGTGCCCAAAGCAAGTTCGTACCCTTGGCGACCAATCATCAACGGGGTTATCCCTGGACGAATGCCATTGCTTTTTAGCTTGGCTAAGTAGTTACAGGTGACATTAATATGCTTCGCAGCGTCTTTATTATTATTTCCTGACAGCAGTAATTGGGTGAGCTGGTTACTGACTTCACTGATAAGCGATGCGCCTGTGTACTGCTCAATATCGCAAATAGAAACCGTTTCAACGTCTGAGTAATGACCTAAGATCGCACGGGTTTTACGGGTGCGGCGAGCCATCGGGATCCCTATGGTCAAATCGGTTTGCCCAGTGGTATGAAATAAAGTCAAAAAGACGCTGGCAAGCACGACGCTAAAACTCGTAACGCCAGCTTGAGAGGCTACCTGTTTTACTTGTTTGAGTGCCTCTGGGTTTTCTTCACGAAACGCGATGCCGTCATAATGGTGCGCTAGTGCCTCAGTATTACTCTGGTAAAAATCGATAGGATAGAGTTCGCTCTGTTGTGAAGTTGCTGCACGCTCAGGCTTTTCTTCAAACATCACTTGATAATCAAGGGGGGCGAGATCAAGTTCAGAGTTATCAAGCACCGCTTCTATACATGCGAGTAAATCGCTCATCAGTACTTGCAATGCCCACTGGTCACAGTTGATGTGATGCCCTTTGATGGTTAATAGCAACCGAGTTTCTGAGCTACAAGCGTAGAATTGAAAGGTCTCTTTAGTGATATCGATAGCTTGCTCAATTAAAGTTTTGGCGGTGACAGAGTCACTAAAAGCGGCAATCTCATCAGGCACGGCTAATAACTTAGGGGCACTGGCTAATAATTCGAGTTGTGGTTCGCCTTGAGCCTCATCAATACGACTCGATAAAACTGGGTGCCTTGCAAATAGCAACACCAAGGCTTGCTCTAGTGCCTCGGCTGTGAGCCCGCCGGTAAATTGTACCGCGCAAGCGATGTTATATACTGGATTTGCCAAATCAAGCTGTTGGGCTTGCCATACGTGAAGTTGCCTCGTTGTCAGTGACTTGAAATTGGCGGAATTGGACTGTGAGTTCATTGCGTGATCCTTGTTTTTTCGCCTTAACACAACGGCTTTTGCCAGTTTGCTTTTTGGTATTTTGTTTGCTGCAAGCGTGCTAGGTGTCGCGCTACTGCGGCGACAATCACCTCACACGCCAGCGTTGGGCGTTGCTGTAAATACATATGACCGCCATCGACATGATGGTATTGAAAATAGTTCTCGCAGTACTCAGACCAAGCTTGGTGTGACTCAGGCTTAACCAAGTGATCTTGTGTGGCGAGGATCAGTTCGACCGGCATCGTTAACGTAATGTCAGTACTGACGGGTTGCTCGGCTAACATAAAGTCGTCTTTAAACATGGCGGCCACAACCGCTTCTACGTCCTTCGTTAAACGATGTTTAGGCAGCATGTCGAGATGATATAAAGTCGTGAGCAAGTCCGAGTCAGTCAATTTTGAGTACTGGGTAGCTGAAGGAATACTTGGCGCGCGACACCCTGATAGACAGAGTAAATCCGGTGTTGTCAGTGCGTGTTTAGCAAGATGATCGGCAAGCTTATAAGCCACCATCCCGCCAAGACTGTGACCAAAAAACACGCACAGCCGCTCACTACGCGGCTGAAGTTGCGTGCTACTACTTAGGTGACTAAGTGCCTCATCCCAGTCCCGTAAAGATTGCATGCCTGCTTTAGTACCACGGCCCGGTAAGTCGATGCCGTGGAGTTGCCAATGCGCAGGTAAATGTTTGGCCCATTCCCTAAAAAACAAAGAAGAGCCACCTGCGTGATGGAAACAGTATAAGTCAACCGGCATCATAGCTTGAGCTCCAGCGTTGGTGTGAATGCGATGGATTGACCGGTGAGCATGGTGTTGGTTTTCATAAAGTTGACTAGGTATTCCACCAAGTCTTGATAGCTGTATACCGCAGGTCGTGCACCCAATACACCTCCTTTTAGGTTGCGCTTTTGGATTCTTGCGGCTTTGCTATCGGTAGCCAGTAGCGGTAACACAAAACTGTTAACTGCCAGCTTGCTACCTTGATACTCGCGTGCGAGCGTCATCATCAACGCATTATGAGCGTGGTTACAGACACTGGCGGTGGCTTCTAATTCGTAATTTAAGGTGTCTGATTGAGTTAAAAAGACGAGGTTTCCACCACTTACTCTGAGGTTGTCCGCGATGACTCTGAGGACCGAAAATACGCTTTCTAGACGCGCAATCACTTGCTCGCCAACGGCAATGTCTTCGAGTAGATTGCTTTCATCTAGGCGATTGGCACAATGCAGTACCATCACTTCTTGCTGATTATTATTGAGTTCAAACCAATCTAGTAATGTATTGGTATTTAACTCCGAGAGGGGAGCGTTGAGGTGGATATGGCTCGCTTCTGGATTATGCTCGAGCACCTCAGCACTTGCATTGATAAGGAGTAACGGATGTTTTTGCGACAGCAAATGGGTAACGAAGTGGCTATCAAACTCACTTGTTGGATAAAGTAAAATAAACGCTTGAGCATTCATACCGCAAGCCCTCCATCCAAACGAAGCACATTTCCAGTTTGGTAGTTAGAGGCGCTAGAAGCGAGATATAGCGTGGCATCAGCAATCTCTTTGACGCTCCCAACACGACCTAGTGCGGTATGTTTAAGCACCGGGTTGATAATGCTTGCGGGGATATCATCAATCATATCGGTTGCAATAAACGTCGGAGCGAGTGCGTTACAGTAAACACCACAGTGACCATATTGCCGTGCAATAGTCCGAGTGAGGCCAATAATTGCGCCTTTTGAGGTCGCGTAGTTGGCTTGGCCTTCACGTCCGCTTATTCCACTTTGCGACACCATGTTGATGATCTTGCCTGCACCTTGCTTAGTCATGACTGGTAACACCGCTTGGCAACACAGCAATGTACCCTTGAAGTTGATATCTAACACGTTATGAAAAGCGTCGTACGACATCTGAGAGAACAAGCTATCATTCGTGATCCCAGCGTTATTCACTAACACATCAACCCGACCCGTGTCGCTTATCGCTTGGCGAATAGCGGAGTTGACGAACTCGCTGTCGGTAATATTGCCGCTTTGTTGAGTGAAACGAGCTTGATACTCAGGTTTGTGTAACTCCGCGATGGGGGTTTGTGTGCGACAAATACCGTATACTCGAGCACCACCTTGCAAAAAGGCGAGTGCGATGCCTTTGCCTATCCCTTTGGATACGCCAGTCACTACTACTGTCTTTCCAGTAAACACAACCAAGTTCCTTAATCCGTGTAAACAATCGTGAGTTCGGCTTTTGCAACCAACTCATCTTCAACGTGTGCTTGTGCTTTAAAGCGCGCCATCGCACCAAATTCAGTTTCTAGTTTTGCCGTTACTTTAATGATTTCGCCGGGGCGAACAGGGCGACTAAATTTGGCTTTTTCTATGGAAGACAGCATGCCCCCTTTGTGCGTGTTGTTGCAGCACAAGCCGCTGATCTGCGCCATGGTCTCAATGATTAACACACCAGGGAAAATAGGCTCATCCGGAAAATGTCCTTGCAGGCCTGGCTCGTTATGCGAGACGAACTTCAATCCAACAATCATCTCTCCTGGAGAGTGTTCGATTATCTTGTCTGCAAACTTAAATGGTGCCTTATGCGGCAAGTTATCGGTGATCATGATTTTTCATCTCCCCAGTCAAAGCAGAAGTAAACGATGAGGAAGAACACCACGCTGGTGACGCCTAAAATAATCAGTTGACGACTTACCGCAGCCAGTTCAACGCCTTGGTTTGCGACTAAGCGCAGTGCATCCAAAAACGCAGTGGTTGGCAGTAACGAAACTATTTCTCGCAGTAGAGTGGGGAAGTTAGCGGTGTCGAAATAGATGCCCGATAAAAACATCAATGGAAAGTAAAGTAAGTTAGCTATCCCTGATGAGACTTCAACCCGTTGGCTACGGGCGCCGACTAACACGCCGAGCATACAGATACAAAATGAACCGAGTGCCATTACTGCAATGATATCCAGCACGTTTCCTTGCAGCGTGTAACCAAATAAAAAGTGAAATGCGACGAACAGAATCAGCATTTGGAACACCAGCAAGAATAAGCGTGCGAGCACGATCCCAATGATGTAATCACGGCGTTTGAAAGGAGAAAGGCGTAGACGTTTAAAAAAGCCGTTTTGTCTGTCCGACACTAAACTGTTGGCAATCGACACCAGTGCTAAACCAAGGACTTGTAACACGATGATCCCCGGGATCAACCAGTCAGTGTAACGATAACCTTTGACGCTAATGACATTGCTTCGCATCTCTTCGCCGTTAGCTTGCGCTTTAAGACGCAATAGATAGTTACGTGCCATTAACGACTCATCGGAGTTATGAGTAGAAAACATAGCATTGGGGGCAAGATAAACTTCAGGGCTCACCTCATTTTGCAGCTTACGTAGCACTGAGCCTGGTGAGCTGATCACTTCCGCCAGCTGAGCAGAAGCAAAGCTGTCTTCCAGCACAATTGAATCGGTTTGTGAGAGGCGGGTAACGGTAACGAGTGGATCTTCCTCCATCGCTTTAAGCCATTTCTGTTCAATTTGCTCGCCATGCATCACCACCACATTCATAGGAGACATTTTTGGTCCACCGGAGAAGGCTTGGATCAACAATAGGGCGATAAAAATAGGTAAACCGAATGTCCATAGCAATACCGCTTTATCACGGAAAAAAGGTCGAATATTGACCATCATTAATTGCCAAAATGGATATAACTTAGTTTGACTTAACTCAGGCATAACTTTCCCTCTCCATCGTGGAACCTGTGAGTTTCAAAAATACGTCGTTGAGTGTGGCTTTTCTGGGTTCTTTAATCACCGGAGTCTCAAAGGTGCGATTAATAATGTCGCTTGGCGCGCCTGACTCTATGATTTGACCTGAATTAATGATGGCCAAGTTGTCGCATAAGAACTCTGCCTCATCCATGTAGTGCGTCGTTAACATCACACAGGTACCAGCTTCTTTGAGATCTTTAATGATGTGCCAAAACTCCTGGCGACTCGTGGGGTCAAGTCCCGTAGTTGGCTCATCTAAAAACACCAACTTGGGCTGGCCAACCACTGCCATCGCCAAAAATACGCGTTGCTTTTGTCCACCGCTGAGTTCGCTTAGCCAAGCGTCCTTTTTCTCGCTTAAATTGAAGCGCTCAAGCAGCGTATCAATTGGCGTGTAGCTTGGGTAAAAGCTGGCAAATAGCTCGACGCACTCTTTTACTTTGAGTTTTTCGTAGAGGTTATTGTGTTGCATCACGCCACCCATAAGGCTGCGAAGTTTGGTTTCGTGTTGCTTCCAATTAAGACCGAATAACGTCACTTCACCTGACGTTGCACTACGCAAGCCCTGAAGTATTTCCAACGTCGTGGTTTTTCCGGCGCCATTGGGCCCAAGGAGTCCAAAACATTCGCCTTCGCTAACGCTAAAAGAGACGTCATCGACGGCAACTTTTCGTGTTCTTTTGTAGACCTTCCTTAAGTTCTTCACTTCGATCACGGTCGTCATCTTATTTCCTTACTGTTCGTAAAATACATCCCGTCATACTTCCCGCGAGATTAACGCTTAGGAGTAGGGTTTGATCTAACTCGGTATCACCAGCTGGGGTGTTGAGTGCATGCATTAGCGCACGCACTGCTAATTCTGTACTGTGTAGAGGCGTGGTTTGTGGCTGATATTTTATAAGTTGGGCCTGTGGTAAATGGCTGTCCAAGCTTGCTGCAATGGTGGCAAACGCTTCATCGTGATAAGTACTTAACACGACATTGCCCACTTGACTCAGCTTCCTAGCATGGCTTGCCAATAATCTGTCTAGTGCTTGATGTTCCTGCGCATCATTGATTTGAATAAAATCGATGATTTCTGCGAGAGGTTGGTAGCCTGCCGGTAACACCTCGCTGGTTGCCAAGAGCGCGGCGCTGGAAAAATGACCGATATCTGCTTGGAATTGATGTGCAGCCCAGACTTGCTGCGAGAGTGCAGTATCGTCTTGCGAGCCACATACCATCGCATATCGACTTCGACCTTCACGCATATCAAGTGCTGCGCTCCAAAGCGCATGTAAAAAGTCATTGCCTAAATCACTCACACAAGTGGCCGAGTTTTTAAAGCCGAAGCCGAGTGCCAGTTGCCCTAATGTGGCATTGACGACGGTATTGGGGAAATGCGTACTTTTTAGCTCTGCAATGCCATCTTGAAATGATGCGAGGTTTTTATCTAAGGTTTCCAGCGAACCAATGGGATTAGCATAGTAGGCTGCGAATTCTGGCAGTGGTAATTGCGCTAGATCGAGATCGCTGTCTTGTAAGGTAAATTGGCAGGCACCCAAGGCAAATTGTGCAACACACGGTGTACGGCGCTGGAAAAGTGCAGGGAACTGCTGTTTTAAGTTAAATTCAGCAAAGTGGTCGGTACTATTTTGTCGAGCATTGTATACTTCAGTATCAGACAGGCTGGTGGCAGCAAGTAGATACACCGGATTTGGCGCCGTGTTAATCGACGTTTTCTGATGTTTACTGAGTAGCATGCTGGTGTTGTGGCCACCAAACGCTGAGTTAGTCACTGCAAAGACATCAACAACCTGAGGTTTCGCCTGATTGGTCACTAATTGATATGCTTGGCAACAAGACCTTATTGAGTCGACACCCAGTGTTGCTGGTAGAAGCCCTTCATCCTGACTGACCAAAGTTGAAATAAGTTCTACGGCACCAGCGGCACCAAGGGTATGACCAAAGTAAGATTTACTACTTGAAACCGAGACGTCGCGCATGGCCTGTTCACCAATGGCTGATTGGATCCCTTTTAGCTCTGCGCCATCATTTGCTGGCGTACCAGTCCCGTGGCTGTTGATATATTCAATATCACTTGCTGCAACGGGCGCATAGGACAATGTCTGCGTAAAAGCGCGGCGTACACCATCGCCCTCGGGGTTAGGCGCTGTAGCGTGGTGAGCATCTAAGCTCGACCCTGTCGCGAGCAATTGATATCGCAGCGTTGCGTTACGCTTATTAGCATGTGTTTGCGATTCAAAGACTAAAAAACCTGCGCCTTCACCTAAACTTAATCCCATTTTTTCGCTGTACGGAGCACAAGGTTCAGGACTCAAGGACTGTACCGACTGAAAGCCGCCGTAAACTAGCTCGCTGAGGGCATCTGCACCGCCAGCAATGACAACATCTGCTTGGTCATTTTCGATAAGTTGCTTAGCAAAAGCAATGGCACTGCTACTTGCGGTACAGGCCGAGGTGAAAGTCATTACAGGGCCCTGAATATCGAAGTGGCGGCTGACATCGGTTGCAATTTGATGTGGTGGATAAAACTTAAACCCTAGTTGATGCTGACCTTTAAGGCTCTCCATCAATGAAAACATACCGCAGTTTGCATTACCGAGAATAAATGCCACACGGGTACTGTCCATCTCAGTTAAGGCTAAATTTGCATGCTCAAGTGCTTCTGTAACGGCATGGATAGCGTATTGGCTCGCCAGATCCATATCAAAATGTTCTGCGCTGTGGTGCTCGTAGTTGATAGCGAGCGCCCCAACATTGTGTGTTAGTCCCTGTGTGTCGAAACGATTAATGCGGTCAATACCAGTGCGGTTTTCCTTGATGCTAGTTAGCAGCGCTTTGCGATTCTCGCCCGCTGCGCAGAGCACACCATAACCAGTAATGAAAGTTTGTTGTTTATTATTCATGTACGCATTCCTGTAGTGCCGAGAGGGTGATTTTGCCGAGCTCGTTTTCTGGAAATTGCGCCAAAAAATGAACCTGCGGCGTGGGTAAATCTTTAAACCAACTTCTGATGTCCTGAAGTGTAGGGATGCAAGATAGTCCTTCGACAAAGGCGACCAGCTCGCCCCCTTTATTATTGTTATTGTCCTCGATAAAAAACACGCGATGGCGAAGTCCCGCAAAGCGTTCTTGGAGGATTTTTTCTATACTTTGTAGCGAGTAGCGTTTACCTGCATACTTAAATATTTGGTCTGCGCGCCCACCGTGTGTGAATTGGTTTTCATTGCTGAAAATCAGCTTATCTTTGAGCTCAAACTCTTCACAATTAGCCACTAAAAACGGCGATCTCAACATGGTTTTACGCTCGGCATTTTGATAAATGTCGACCGCAGTGAACTTAGTAAAGTGCGTTTCGTTGTTGCCTAAAGGACGATAGCCGATACCGCCGGTTTCAGTGCTGCCTAGTACCTCAAAAGCTTGTATTGAAAGTGATAGGGAAGAAATAAGGTCGGCAAGCTTTTGCTCTTTCTCACCTTTGAATGGTGCACCTGAGCTTATTAAGTAACAGTGGTTTTGACTTAACTGATCGGCCACAAAATCAAACATAGTTGGCGTTAAGATCACACCTACCTGTTTATCTCTTACTGGTTGTAAATCCGGTGTAGAACCAAGTTCGTAACACACCGGTTTGCCAAGTTGCAGAGGGAGCATAAATGCCCAAATAAAACCGAACATGTGGCGGATATCAACGCAGGCACAGAAATAATCTACTGCGTCAAACGAGAAAGTGTCAGCAAAGGTGACAGCTTCTGCATGGAGTGAGGCGATGGATTTATGCCAAGTTTGTGGCTTGCCTGTGCTGCCTGACGTTTCAAAGCCAATTGTCTTATCGCTATGCTGTTGTAAAAATGCCGTCATGGAATGAAACGGAACTTCTACCTCTTGATTGGCAAGCTGGAGTTCTCGCCAGCTAAACGCATTGGCGTTCGCGGCCGCATTCGCACTTAATACCGGAGTGATATTGTGCGCTAATAACACCATAGTGCTCACAATGATATCGCAGGGCGTGCTGTCTTTGATAAGGCGAACCTGACCGTTGATCTCGCACTGTAGACTACGCTGTATCAGTGCTAGTAAATCGGTCTCTTTGAGAGAGGTGACTTGATCTGCCCAAGTCTCCAAGGGGGTTGCTTGTTTTTGTTGCGTTAAGTTTAACGCTATTTGACGTGTTAGAGTCGCCAAAGTCACAGTGCTCAATTCGCCCAAGTCTTTTAATTGGAACGCTTTTTTACATGCAGCAGATAACTGCATAAGGTCGACCGAGTCGAGAAACAGTGGCGCCTCAATTAAATTGGCGTCGTCACTTAGTACGTCTAGTTGTTCTTTATCTACTTCTAACTCAGCTTCAATCAGTTGCATGAGTGTTGAACGAATGGCACTGTATGTTTGCATGGTGTCCTTCCAAGCGAAAATGGTTACGGTCAGATCAACAAGCTTCAGCTGTTGTTTGTGCTTCAACTTGTTCGTGAACAAAGCTAGCTAAGGTACTGACGTTTTTCATTTTTTCTTGAATGGTTTGTTCTGGGTAATCTTTGAACTTAAGGTTGTATTTTTTCTCGATAGATACCACAAGATCGAGCACCTCGATGCTGTCTAGATCTAGACCGTCACCGATAAGTTGAGCATCATCTTCGATTTCATCAATGCTATCTACCACTTCTAAATTGTCTACAATGATGTCTTGTTTAATAAATTGTGTTATTGATTCTAAGCTACTCATTTTTTATATCCTTTTTAGTTTCTCTGGTGTGTAGTTTACGTCTCATTAGCGGTTTTTGAGCAACAACAAGCCCTAGCTGGCTGCAGTGAAGCTGCCAGCTATAGCGTTATCGTCATCTCAAAAATGACTTAGAGAGGGTTACTGCTTATTAAATAGGGCGTTAACCATATTGTTGATTTCGACATCCATCGGCCTGTCTTCAATGACTGGTTGGAAGTTGCTGCTAATTTCGTCGAAAAACTCGCGAGAAAGTGCGTTGAGTTTCTCTGCTTTTGCATCTTTCCCATCAACATAAAATGCCTGGCGGATCGCCATTGCCTGAATAGCAATAACTGGCTTGATAAGATCTGTAATACGACGAAGGTCACGTGCGGCGATGGTGCCCATACTGACGATGTCTTGGTTTAGTGCTTCTGTTGTGCGTGAAAATACTGACATAGGGCCTGCATTTTTCAGTGCTTCTGCAACAAGAGAAGAAGAGGTAATTTGCATTGCTTTGAAACCGTGGTGTACCCAAGCTTTGTCGCCAAGATCTTCACGCGCAACCAAGTTGTTAGAAATTCCACCGTTAAGACGGTCGTCAACCAAAATGCCTAATTCACGCTCTAGTAAGGCGCCCATGTTTGCAACGAGTGGCTTGAGGGTATCGCACACCGCTGCAACGTGACCACCGTAGAAGTGACCCGCGTTGAGGATAAGGTCGTTCTCATCATCAAATAGTGGGTTATCGTTCACAGAGTTGATTTCAGTCGTTAGGATCTGTGATGCCCACATCTCAGCATCAATTAATGGACCTAACACCTGCGGAGAGCAGCGAATTGAATAGCTATCTTGTAACCTGAACGTTTCTTGCTTGCCAAACTCAATGTTGTCATCGGTGCGGTTTCTGCGACCTAAACGCTGATCGACGTTAGTTAAGCGTTCTAGAATTTTCTCTGCGCAGATCTGCTGTCCGCGGTGTGGTTTAAGTTCGTGTACGCGTTTATGGAATGGCGATGCACGACCTTCGATAAGTTCGACATAAAGCGCGATCAGTTTACAGCTTAAATCAATGCCGCGGCGGATGTCTTTTAGCGCATTCGTGGCGATGGCAGACATAACCGAAGTACCATTCATGATAGCTAAACCTTCTTTCGGCTTTAGCTTGTATGGCGCAATGTTTAGCTCTTCTAACACTTCAGCGGTTTCACGTAGTTGTCCTTGATAGTACACCTTACGCTTACCACCAAGTGCGGCACCGACATAAGAAAGTGGTGTTAAGTCGCCACTCGCACCCACTGAACCCATAGAAGGGATAGCTGGGATGATGCGGTTGTTTAGAAAGGTTTCCATTTGCGCCAGCAATTCCCAACTAACGCCCGAAAAGCCTTTGGCATTACAGTTCATGCGGATCAATAAAGTCGCGGCACAATCAGACTCTGAAAGGTAATCACCAACGCCACAGCCATGATAAGCAATGAGGTTTTGTTGTAATTCTTCAGAGAGAGAAGTCGAAATACGGTTACTTGCTGAGTTACCAAAACCAGTCGTCACGCCGTATATATCTTCTTGATTTGCTAATTTATTGTCCAGGTATTGACGGTTTTGCTCGATTCTAGCTTTTAGTGCCAATTCGTCCAATTTTACTTTGGATAAGGGCTGAGCTGCGTAATCTTGCACTGACTCCAGAGAAAGTGATTGATCTTGCGAGATGAAAACAATACTACCGAGCTTTTTCTCGACCTGAATTGCTTCCTTTTCTGTGTTGTACTGGTTCATGACTTTCCTACTCTGACTAAAATAATGAATCCGATTGTGATTTTCACAATGCTTATATTTTTGTATGGCGGGAAATTGTTTAGAAAACCCAATCATACTTGTTAGAGGCGAGTACTACTTAACCAACGTCCCGTGTGTGCCAATCCGCTAACTTGGTCGGCTTTGTCGCGATACTATTGTCGCTATCTTTGTTACAAGATTATTTTATTTGTAAATAAAAAATATTAAATGTGATTTTTTGATTGTTGTGTTTTAAGAACGGCGGCTAGGTTAAGCCCGAGTTTTCAGGGTGTCAACACGAAAAATTTGACATTTTAATGTTAATTAAATCTAACGTTAACATAATTGAAATGTTATAAAATGATTGCAATATGGAGTTGTTAATAGCTATTTTTTATCTCTATGAGATATAAAGAATTAATTGATTTTTAAAGCTAAAACTCTATTTTTATTGCGCGTGGAAAGTTTAATAAAACTGACTTATGACAAATGTCACTATTTTGTATGGTCGGATCTGAAAATGAATAGAATTGACTTATTTCGGCAGAAAGTTGAATTTTTTGTGAATAAAAAATGCGTTATAAATATAAATCTAGACGGCTAACCGTTGAGGTTGCCGGAATATCGGCAGCCTCAAAAACACTGATTAGTTAGTATTCTAAAACGGTGCTCATTAATCCAGTTTCACCGACGACGAGTAAGTAAGAGCGGTCTAGTGATGCATTGCAAAGACTTATAACCTCATCACCCATCATAATATCTTGATTACAGTCATCCACTTGATACCAGCTACTGACTTCTCCTTTATCAAATTCAACGTCTGAACCGTTAATATTTAATGTCATTGTTTTGGAAGCTAATACTCGTACGGTAAATTTATTATCGTGATCATCTTTAGACTTTCTAACCACCTTTATATCTAAGGTATCGTTGCTATCCTGCATTACAACAAAGTGATAATCTCGGTCATTACTTACCTTAATTTTTTCTTGTTCTATCATGCCAAGCTTGTTGACTGACTCAGCATAAAAACTGATTTCACGGTTGGTGTTATGTTCGTGTGTTATGCGTACGGGTTCTGAACCGGAAGCTAGTACTTTGACGCGATATTTATCGTCAGCGACATTTCGTTCATCACCGTCTAGCTCAGTGTTAGCAAGGTGAAATGCAATTTCATAATCGGTGGCATTAACCAAGTTATATTGGTTTTTATAGATGTCAGAACCGAAGTTGGCGGTCTCGATATCTTCAGACGAACATGCTACCGCTAATAGGGATAGGGTGGCTGCAGTTAGGATACGAAAGTTCATAGTTGATCTCCTTTATCAATATTTTGAACATAGGTCGTTATTCAAGCGATTTCGGAGCAAGAGTATAGGATGGAAAAATGAAAGGTTACTTAATGATGTTTATAAGATGTTAAAAAATGTAGAGTGTAAGGCTTTGTTACAAAATAAGGTACGTAATATATGTCATTTTACTTTCTAACTAGGTGATAAATATTGGCTTTTGTAATAAGTTAAGTTTTATGACAACTACATTTTTAAACATAAATATAAATCCCTATTTGGATTTATAGTGTAGAGCAAGATGATAACGATAAAATCTCTAAGTAAAAGCTTCTCCAAAGAGGTACTGTTTGACAATTACTCACAAGAGTTAGAGCATAATAGAATTTGTTTAGCGGCGCCGAATGGCGTAGGGAAAACCACCTTACTGTGCATGATTGCTGGGCTTGATGATGCGTTCAATGGCGACATTCTATTACAAGACAAGAAAATCGATAAACGCCAAACACTTGTTGCACTTGCGTCAGACAACATTCCATTTCCTGCTTTTTTGCGTGCAAAAGAGTTATTAACTCTCACATCAACCGCATGGCAATGTGATTTTCCTTCGCAGCTTGTAAACGACTTTCAGTTTGAAACCTTTTTAATGACGCGTTACGCGGATCTCTCCTCTGGTAACAAAAAGAAGCTTCAGCTTATTAATGCCTTGATGCGTAATACCCCTTATTTATTGCTCGATGAGCCTACTGCAGCTTTGGACGCGGCAGGCTGCGAATATATCGTTGAGCTCGCGCAAAACTACGCTGGCATGGTGCTGATGACAAGTCATGAGCCTGAACCTTTTTTACAAGTTGGATTTCACTCTGTTCCCTTAGCACCAAAGCAGGGTAGTTAATATGCTTTATTACTATCGTTACAGAAAGGCATCACTTTCCCTATCGCTGCAAGCCATAGGCCAGCAACTTCAGCAATTTGGCTTGATGATAGCTGCATTGTTTCAAGTTTATCTGCTAGGTTTTATCGCAATACTATTTATGGGTATAGGTAAAATTGTAGAAAGTGATAATCCCGTTGCACAGGTACAAATTGCGTGGGGATTACTTGCGGCGCAAAGCTTTATTCTATTTGTGTTTCGAGATGCGGTTTTGGACAAAGCGCACCGAAGTTACCACCACACGATCCTGCATCGTGCCATCCATCAAAAAGTGGCGGATGGTTTGTCCGTACTGGTTGTTCATCCTTTATTATTGATGACGCTAATTCTCTGCTACTCGATTGGAATTGAGAAAATCGTACAAGCGTGGCACTTACTGTTTTTTGCGGTGACACAATTCTTCATTGCCCTTTGTTTTATTTATCGTCCTTTGGGGACCAGTATTGGATTATTGATAACAGCTATTATCAGTTTTGCTGTTGTCGAAATTACTTGGTATTTGATTGCTGTAAACCTAATAGTGTTTGGCTGTGCTGCTTTGCTACCGCGTAAAGTGACGTTATCGGTAATGGTTAAAGGGTTGACGACATTTTGGCTGAGCTTTGCTTACAACCACTATTTTGTGTTGCTTTGGCGCATTGTGATGAGTGTGTTGGTGCTATGGTTTGGCGCGATCTTAAGCGCAGAGCGCCCCGATCTGATGGCAAATTACGTTCCAGGTCTGGTGACGTTAAATCTATTATGGTGGTCGAGCCTTGCCATTGATCTCAAACCTGAAGTCTATGACCGCACTGCATATTGGTTGAGTATAGATAAGCTGCAATCGGCAAAGCAGAGCATCTGGATTATTGTGCTGACGGCTGCCGTCTGTTTTTCAGTACCCGTCTATATGTTATTAGGACTGAGTGTAGTGAGTCTATTACCTTATGTCTTTCTGCCACTTTTAGTGTTAAGTGCATTAAAAAGTCCACAGCATTTAGCTATGACTTGGCTCAGCACCTTAGTGCTGAGCTATACCGCGTATGTGCTTTTGTAATGATAATCGTTAGTTGGCAGCTTTAGATAGGCGAGTCAGTTTCTTGATATCGCCTTCTACACTTTCCATTTTTGCTATGAGTAGATCCCCAAGCGCGTCGATATCGTAGTGCCAAATCAAGTGGCCGACTTTTTTAAGCGTAGGGTTTTGCTCTGGCATCAAGGTGAGTTGCCAAATGTAGTCCCTTTTTGACCAAGCGGATTGCCAATAGATGTCGTTGCCGCGAATTCTTAAGTTACTAAATTGATTGGTTTGTTTTTGACTTAACGCATATTTATTTAACGCTTCTGAGTCGCTTTCAAAGAGCGTCTCGTACTCAAGCAGTAGGTTTTGTTGTATCACAAACCAGGTTTGTCTTTCGGGGTGATAAAAGACAAAGTCAGCTGTACTATCATGACTGCTGATAAGCGCCCCAGACAAGCTGTATTGGTTTAATGTTTCGCCGTCATAAGCCCATAGTGTTTGCTCATCTATCCAGCCCATGCTTTTGACGGGTTGACCCAGCTGTGAATTGAACTGGGTGAGTGGGCGTTTTCGGTCGTATATCACTAAATCGTTATCACGGTTTGAGGCCAAATAGCTCAGCTCTGGACTCCATACTAAAAAATCAACGTACTCATGTCCCTGATGAAAGGAAAGCTGACTGATTTTATCATCGCGATATAGATACACCTCGCATACGCCGCTGCGCCTCGACATAAATGCCGTTTCTCCCAAGCTGTTGGTCAGTGGTAAATAATCGATGCTTGAGCTTGAAAATAAGGGGAGATCGTCTCGGTCTTTGATATTAACTTGAAAACTCTCCAATGCCGCGAATATATCACCGCGATTATCGCTTGAGAAGCTCGTGTATAAGCCAATTTCCGTTTCTTTGATGGCTTGACTGTCACCGTCTCTATAGTGTCGCGATAGGCTGCCATATTGACTCGCAATCACGGCTTGATGATAAACATCAAACGCAACGGAAGTGACGGGAGCTGACCACTTCAGATGTACCGTGCCATCAAGCGTTTGTAGCCTTGCTAACCCTTGTTTATCTTGAACCAAATAAAAGGTTTTGTCTTGCCACGCTCGAAGGGCCATTTTTAACTGTTCATTGGCTGCCAAAGCAAGTGGCAGCTTAACCATTTGATGGGACTCAAGCCGGTAAAGGTGTGCTGCTTTGGCATTATATTGGCCGAACGTTAAGATTAGCTCTTTGTCACTTTTCCAAACGGGTTTAGTACCAACTTGGCACGGAAGAATTTGCGAGCTATGAAAAAATTGCCCTGCGGCGGTCATAACATGAAGTTGGCAGCCACTACCTTGATATTGCCAAAAAGCCAGTTTGTCTGAGTCGGGACTCCAACTTGGAAAACTGATCCGCGAATCAAAGCGGTGTTCATTTAATTGAAAGCCTTGTTTGTTGGCAATAATAAGATGGGTAAAATTTTTTACATAGGCGATGAGATCTTTGCTTTGGTGAGCATCAACGTCAAATTCAAGGCCAAGCTCATGACTGAGGCTCGAGGTTTCGTAGCGTGATAGTGTTTTTTCAGTTGGTGTTTGATTAAAAAAGGCGATTGCACCAAAGCATAACACTGCCATTGCGACGGCACTGAGTGAAAAAATACGGGACTTGGCGATTACTTTGACTGGTTTTGTTGTATGACGAGGCGCTATTTCATGTCTTTCTAGTGGCGCGATAAAGCGATAGCCCCGCTTTGGGATGGTTTTGATGTAAATCGGGTTTTTAGGATCATCCCCGAGCACTTTTCGCAGTTTAGTCAGAAGCTGATAAAGGCTATTGGGTTCGACAACCGCGTGTTGCCACAGCTGCTCGGTAAGCCAATATTTCTCTAGCACTTCGTTATGATGCTCAATAAAAAGCGCGAGTAACCTTGCCATTTGTGGCTCAAGTTTTACGGTTTCTTGGCTTTGCCTATGTGTTAGGCAATCTTGCTGGAGATCAAACTGCCAATGTCCAAAACAAACCATCTCTACTTCCTGTGCCTGCACGCCGAGTACCAATTTCAATAATCAAAACCAATTGTTCCCATAACGTTAGCGTTTCTTAAGATTAAGTCAATGTTTATAAAGGTTAAGTCAGCTTTCTTCAGAAAAAGTTAAGAACTTTTTACGGCAAAGTTTGTTGCAATAGCAGGCATAACTCTGAGGAAAGTATGTATGAATAAAAGCAATAAATTTTGGCTCGGTTTAAGTTATCCCATGATGGCAGGCGCTGTACTTGCGGAACCTATCGTGGTTGATGGTAAGTTGAATGAAGCGCAGTGGGGTTCTGCTACGCACTTTGAACAATTTGTTCAGGTTGTGCCTGTAACTTTGGCATCTGCCAATGGCAAAATTACCGCAAAAGCCTTTGCAACCGCCGACGGCGTTTATATTGGTATTAAAAACTTCCAGAATAAAGCCGAGCGCAAGCGACAGTTCAATATTCATGACCGTTTTATGCAAGCTGACTTCAATCGGGTCGTTGTGGACTTTTCAGGCGACGGTAGTAGTGCATATCAATTTTCGGTGACATTAGGTGGCGGCTCGCAAGATGGTGTTGTAACCCCAAGCTTAAACGTGGATTACGATTGGGATGGGGACTGGCACTATGCTAGTCACATTGACGATACGTATTGGACCACGGAATTATTGATCCCTTGGCATACTGTGTCGTTTCAGCCAGGAGATGAGCAGGGGCTTACAAAGATTGGGGTTTCGGTACAGTTGTATGAACTTAAAAGTAATTTTATCTATGCAAACCATGAGGATACAACAGCAAATAGTGATTTCTTCCTGACCATGCCAAAGATCGCAGCACAGATCCCCGCGCATTCTCAATTGGCATTTGTGCCTTACTTTGCGCATCAGGCTCAATTTGCACCGCTAAGCACTTCACCTTCCGAGCGCCAGCACCAGTCCGATGTTGGCTTTGATTTGTTTTACAAGCCTTCTCATCATCAGAAGGTGAGTCTTGCCGTGAATCCTGACTTTGGTCAGGTGGATATCGATGATGTTGACGTGAATTATTCAGCCGTGGAAACGCTTCGCACCGATAAACGTCCATTTTTCACCCAAGATATCAGCCTTTTTGACGTTGCTGCACTTGAAAGCACTAAGCTTATTCATACTCGTCGGATAGGGGCATCAAGTGATGATGGTGCACGTGCAATCACTCCCATAGATGCGGCACTACGATTTGTGCATAAAGGAAAGTCGGTACAATTTGGTACTTTTGCTGTGTCTGAGTCGGACTTTTCGGACGATATTGGTAAGCAGTTTTTTGCAACAAGAGCTAATTATCGCACGCAAGATTGGCAGGCAGGTGTACTTGCGACCAAAACAGACCGACCGTTTCTTGAGCGCGATGCCATGAGTTATGCCCTTGATGGACAGTATCGTAGTGATACCTGGTCTTTCAAAGGCGCGCTACTACAAACTGAGGTAGAAACACAAAAGCAAAGTGTTACAGGTCAAGGTGTATCGCTAGACGCGGAGTATCAACTTTCTTTACAGACGAAGTTCGCTGCGCGCTATTTTGCTGTGGATGACGAATTTGATAACCGTGATCTCGGCTATATGAAACGCAATGACTGGCAGGTGAGCGAGCTTTATGGTGAATACTCGATGCACCCAAAAGACAGCTGGTTTACCAGATTAAAGCAGTCACTCACACTGAGGCATGAGCAAAATAATGCAGGAACTGGTTTAGCGGCCAGACAAGCATATTTAGCGCAGTTTTTGTTGGCAAATGGTGGTCAGCTCAACCTCGGGCTAGATTATTACACCACTGGTAAACAAGACAACTTAGGGCGAGGCACCGAAGTGTTTGAGATGCCCAGCCGTTTAGAGTCTCGGGTCTTTTATCAAAGCCCTTATGTGGGAGATTTTTCTTGGGCAGCAAGTATAGAGCTTGACCAAGAAGGAATATCAGGCTCAGCACAGCAATACGCTGTGGATTTGACGTGGATGCCACATTACAACTGGAACCTTAAGTTGAGTAATTTCTTTAGAAGCGGTGATGGCTGGCTGATGGCGAACGGGCAAAACCGCTTGAGTGAATACGACAGAGATGAGTTTTCCAATAAGTTGGAATTTAACGGTCGGATCACCGACAACCTTGAACTCAGTGGTTCGCTACAGTGGACGATACTTGAAGCACAAAGTAAGACGATTTATCAAATTACCAACGGAGAGCTTCACGAAATTCATGGTGACACCAGTTTTGACGACAGGCGCTTAGCAAGCCAGATAAAACTGCGTTATCGCATGGGTGCATATTCAGATATTTTTTTAGTGTATCAACGCGGAGGTGCAAACTTTTCGACACTTGAAAAGTCGCAAGTCGGGCGCAGAGACTGGTTTGGTAGTGTCGCTGATTTATGGCAGCAACCAGTGCAAGACTTAGTGACGTTTAAGGTGCGATATTTATTTTAAAACACTAGAGCTGTGTTCCCCCGGCTCTAATACCAATTTTCTTAATTAAGTGGTCTATTTTGAGGCGAGAAAATCTTGTCGATAACCAGGCAAAAATTTTGTTATTTAGTTGTTCTAAATAAGAAATTTTTAACGCTGTTAGCGTCAGATTTATTCCTTCAAATTGAGCAAGTATTAAGTCAAATTGGTATAATCTGCCAAGAAAAAAGGTCAGAAAATTCTGACCTTTATATCCACGCTAATTGCTATGGTAGTATGGATCACACTACCTAAACAAAAATAGTTATGCTGCGTCTGCTTTACTTGATTCCTTCGTTCTTGCTTTACCGGCAAGTAACTCTTCAGGGTCAAAGTCATCAACGTTGATAACGGCAAGACGTTTTGCTTCAACGGCAGTCAATTTAGCTGCTTCGTCTTCGCTCAGTACACCTGCTTCAAGCCCCATTGCTGCTACTTTATCAAGTTGCATAAACGGTAACTTTTTACCAGTACCACGGCATACCTTTTCAAATAACGGCTCTACGGCAAGAATGTCTTTTAGCGTTTGCTCTTGCTTACCAAGCAAGCACAGAGGCTCATCTTTTAAGTAGATGTGTGTTGCAAGGCGGTCACGCGTTTCGCTAGGTACTTGAAGTAGCTGAGCAAGTTTGTGCTCCATTTTGTCGGTTGGTTTACGAACCGGACGACCAAATGGGAACAGTACCACTTTCAACAAACCACGTAATGCAGCAGAAGGCATGTTGTTGATTAAGTCAGCAAGGGCACGTTGACAAAGATACAGGTGCTCCTGACAAGACCATTGCACAAAAGGTAAGTCTTCTTTACGACGACCTTCATCGTTATAGCGCTTAAGCGTTGCAGAAACCAGATAAAGGTAGCTTAATAAGTCGCCCAAACGTGCAGAAATACGCTCTTTACGCTTAAGTGAACCACCAAATACAGCCATACAAATATCAGACATTAATGCCAATGATGCACTGTAACGAGCAGCATTACGATAATAAACAGCGGTTTCATCGTTAAATGGTACTTTGGTGAAACGTGCACCGGTTAGCGCTAACCACTTAGTTCTTACCAAGTTCGACATAGTGAAACCGATGTGACCCATCAAGGATTTATCGAAGCTATCAAGCGCTTCTTGTTTATCTTTGATAGAACAAGCTTCAAGTTCAGCCAGTACAAAAGGATGGCAGCGAATAGCGCCTTGACCGTAGATGATCATGTTACGGGTTAGGATGTTTGCACCTTCTACCGTAATTGCAATTGGTGCACCTTGGTAACCACGGCCAACGTAGTTGTTTGGACCTAGACAAATCCCTTTACCACCATGAATATCCATGGCATGGATGGTTGAAGCACGCATTTGTTCGGTTAAGTGGTACTTCAAAATGGCAGAAACAACCGAAGGTTTTTCACCTAAATCTACCGCGCCAGTTGACATAGTCACCGCAGCATCAGAGCTATACGCATAGCCACCCAGTTTCGCTAGTGCCTCTTCAATCCCTTCCATCTTACCGATAGGCAGTTTGAACTGGCGACGAATGCGGCTGTATGCGCCACTTGCAACTGCAAGGGATTTAATACCACCGGCAGAGTTTGAAGGTAGCGTAATAACACGACCAACCGACAAACACTCAACCAGCATGCGCCAGCCTTGTCCTGCCATTTTTGCGCCACCGATAATGAAATCGAGTGGTACAAACACGTTTTCGCCTTGGGTAGGGCCATTTTGGAATGGCACATTCAGTGGGAAATGACGTCGGCCAATTTTTACGCCTGGCGTGTTTGTAGGAATAAGCGCACAAGTAATACCTAACTCTTCTTTATCACCTAATAGACCGTCCGGGTCGCGCATCTTAAACGCCAGACCAAGTACAGTCGCAACAGGTGCTAAAGTAATATAGCGTTTGTTCCACGTTAGGCTAATACCTAATACTTCTTCACCTTCCCATTCGCCTTTACATACCACACCAAAGTCAGGGATAGATGAAGCATCAGAGCCCGCTTCTGGTGACGTTAATGCAAAACAAGGGATTTCATCACCCACTGCTAGACGAGGTAAGTAGTGTTCCTTTTGCTCGTCAGTACCGTAGTGCTGAAGTAGTTCGCCTGGGCCTAACGAGTTAGGTACGCCCACGATAGACGAAAGTAAAGTTGATTTACTGGTAAGCTTTTGTAGTACACAAGATTGCGCGTAAGCTGAAAACTCAAGACCACCGTATTGCTTTTTGATGATCATCGCAAAGAACTTGTTGTCTTTTAAGTATTGCCACACGTCTTGCGGTAAGTCAGTCAGTTCGTGCGTTGCTTCCCAATCGTTAAGCATGGCACACACTTCTTCCACCGGACCATCCAAAAACGCTTGCTCTTCAACGCTCAAGCGTGGCTTAGGAAACTGATGAAGTTTATCCCAGTTTGGGTTACCACAAAATAGATCGGCTTCCCACCAAGTTGTACCTGCATCAATCGCTGACTTTTCGGTTTCTGACATTGTCGGCGTAACTTTTTTGAACGCTTTAAATGCTGGAGCCACGATGTACTGCTGACGCAGGTTCGTTACTGAAAGCGGAATAACAATCGCTAAGAAAATTAACCAAGAGATAATGCCAAATGCACCAGCAAAGGTGCCAACTAGCATTGTAACTGCTGCAATACCTAGAGCGGTATTCCAGCTTGCGCGATGATAGCTTGCTGCGCTGAGCAAGGCTAACAACGCGAGAACAAATATAAGTGTCATGTTGTTCTTCCTTATAAGAGGTCTGACCACCCAGTTAGACTAGCTGGTTAACGCTGATATTTCAAGCGTCTTCATACCCTCTATGCGAATTAGTTGATGCCTTGTTGTGACATATTATTTACGTTTTGTACTGAATCTGAGTGTTAAATGAGTCATGCTTCTCATGTCAGTAATTTAAAAGTTATTGATTACACCCCAGCTATAACTTGAGAGAATTTTCAACGCTATTAATTACTGATCGATATTTAAGTGTAATGAACGTAGTGCAATATGACGAAAATGCACATGAAATTTCTTTCAGAGAAGTTCGTTATCTGTGCATTATAATTGCCAAAACTTCATGTCGGATTTGCATTGAAATACACGTTAATGTTTCTACAATTGGGTTAAGCATAGCCACGAAATGGTGCTTTTAAGAATTGCTAAGGAGTAGCAAATGCAGTCCATTTTCTTGGTAGCTATGTGAGTTAGGATTTATCGCTACGACCTAGTGTAGCGGTTGATATTGCTGTCCATGTTAAGGAGAAACAAGATGCAGCAGAGTATTTTTTATCTAGTCACTATTTTGGCCTTTGCCGCCATGTTGTCGGCCTTTCACCTCTTTCCTGAAGCGGTAATTTTTAATGTTTTTAGCAGTTTGTTTGCCGCATTACTTGGCTACCGAGCTTATACCCGTTGGGCTTTATTATTGTGTTGTATTAACGTGTTGGCCATGACGTTTTGTCCTTTGCTTGATTCAGGTGGCTGGTTAAGTCTCAAGGGAGCGGTCGTTTTTGTATGCTGTGTGATGTTTTTTGCAATAGCGTTTGGTTGCAATAAAGCGGTGACACAAAATAAAAGGTTTTATTATTAGTCGCCTAGCTTGCCATGTTAAACTCGACTCAGGCGATGTGTTATCGCCTGAGTACTCGAGACAATAGGTGACAGGAAACCCGCATGCGAATATTAGCCGATCAAAATATGCCCTTAGTTGAGTCATTCTTCTGCGAAATTGGTGAGGTAACACGGTTTGATGGCCGTAACCTTCAACCTGACGAGCTAAAAAACGTCGATATTCTGTTGACTCGCTCAGTCACTAAGGTCAATGAGGCCCTGTTAGCACAAGCAGATAATCTGAAGTTTGTTGGGACTGCGACAATAGGGATTGATCATATTGATACCTCATTGTTGGCCAGCGCCAATATCTCGTTCAGCAGCGCACCAGGCTGTAATGCGATAGCTGTTGCCGAGTACGTGATAAGCGCTCTACTTGCATACGCACAAGAAACTTCCACGCCACTTCAAGATAAAACGATTGCCATCATTGGTGTTGGTAATATTGGCGCGTGTTTGGCATCAAAGCTTAAAGGGCTTGGTCTTACGATATTATTGTGTGACCCCGTAAGACAGCAAGCGGGGACATTGGATTCACATGTAGCCTTAGATGAAGCCTTAGCGCGCGCGGATATCGTGACATTTCACGTTCCATTAGTTAAGCAAGGCCCGCATAAAACGGTTCATCTACTTGATGCACCGCGGATAGCGGCATTAAAGCCGGGTACGGTGATAATCAATGCAAGCCGTGGAGATGTTATCGATAATCAAGCGCTTTTGCACGCGGTAGAGAAGGGGCAAGCGCTCGAGCTGATCTTAGACGTTTGGGAAAATGAGCCGAATATTTTGCAGTCATTATTGCAATATACTCGCTTTGCATCTGTGCATATTGCCGGCCATACGCTAGAGGGTAAGGCGCGAGGCACGCAAATGTTATACGAAGCCGTATGCCGAGAATTCGATTTACCAGCCAGCAAAACGATTAGTGATTTTCTTCCTAAGCCAAGTGTCACTGGCTGCCAATTGCAAAGCACAGCCAACGAGCAGGATATTATCAATTTAGCGCATCTTGTTTATGACATTCGTCGTGATGATGGCATCATGAGAAAACAGCTAAACACATTGGGCTTTGATACCTTGCGTAAAGCATATCCCGTGCGTCGAGAATTTAGTACAATTGCAGTCAATAATGACTCACCAATCAGTGAAAAGCTTTACCAACTTGGCTTTTCTGAGCACAAGAGTTAAGTGCTGTGGTTGGTATATTACAGAATGAGGAAAAATAATGTCGCAAAAATATAATGTTGCGGTACTTGGCGCAACAGGTCTTGTTGGCAAGCAAATTATCGAATTACTAGCAGAACGAAAGTTTCCTGTAGACACATTATACCCACTCGCGAGTAGCCGAAGCGCGGGTGAAGAGATTGACTTTATGGGTGAAAAAATCGAAGTTCTGGATGTTGAAGAGTTTGATTTTTCTAATGCCCATATCGGTTTGTTTTCAGCGGGTGGTTCCGTGTCGGAGAAATATGCACCAATCGCCGCTGACGCTGGCTGCATTGTGATAGATAACACCTCACATTTTAGATACGACTTTGATATTCCATTAGTAGTTCCTGAGGTGAATAAAGACAGTCTTGCCGATTTTAGAAATCGTAATATCATTGCTAACCCAAACTGCTCTACAATCCAAATGCTAGTGGCACTTAAACCAATTTATGATGCCTATGGCATTGACAGAATTAATGTCTCAACTTATCAAGCGGTATCTGGTGCAGGTAAAGAAGCGGTAGATGAGTTGGCTAAGCAAACTGCAAACTTAATGAATGCAAGACCGATGGAAAACGAAGTGTTTAGCAAACAAATCGCTTTTAATGTCATTCCTCAAATTGATGCGTTCCAAGAAAATGGTTACACCAAAGAAGAAATGAAGATGGTGTGGGAAACGCAAAAAATCTTGGGCGACTCAAGTGTTTTGGTTAACCCGACTGCGGTTCGCGTTCCTGTGTTTTTTGGTCATGCTGAAGCCATTCATCTTGAAACGCGCATGCCTTATGATCTTGAACATGTTAAGCAGTTACTTGCTGATGCGCCGGGTGTTGAACTAATTGAAGACGAAAACGACTACCCAACACCGGTAAGTGATGCAAGTGGTAACGATACCGTTTATGTGGGTCGTGTAAGGCAAGATATTTCACATCCATTGGGCTTAAACTTATGGGTGGTATCAGACAACACCAGAAAAGGTGCAGCAACAAATAGCATTCAAATAGCAGAAGCCCTTATAGAAAGCTATCTATAGGTACCCTTTGATATCGCAAAGTAAGCAAAATTTTGCTTACTATTCTGCGTTATAACGGCAAACTTCTGCCAAGAAGTTTGCCGTTAGGTCAAATACTTGACTATTCTTCACCTATATCAACTATTCCAGAATCAGTAAAAAGCATTATAACCATGTTAACTTTCAATACGTTGCAATGGATATTCCAACATATCTGGTTTATAGTTTGCATTTGGAATAGAGCTTGCTTCAAAGCCATAATAATAAAATGTCGTTTAACGGGTGTTAAACATTTGAGTAAAGGATCGGCATGCGCGGTTTAGCCTTATTTAGTATCTTTGTATTCGCACTGATTGCCACACCAGTATATACCCAAGAGGGGGTAGTGCTAAAAGGCCCTAAAGGGGTTGATTATGGGGCTCAAGGTCGGTCAATAGGGCCTATCAGACCCACGGATACATTGTGGCGTATAGCACAAAAAGTGCGACCAGATGACTCGGTCACCATTTATCAGGTGATGAAGGCGCTTTACGATAAAAATCCTAATTCATTTCTAGATAAAAACCTCAACCATATGCAGGATGGGGCGTATTTACGTATTCCTACCATCAATGAAATTCGCAGTGTAAACCCTGAGTTGGCAAAGCAAAAGTCGGATCAAGATGACAAACTTTGGGAAATGAAGCGTAAGGGATTATTGAACCCAAATGCAATCAACGAAGCTGAAAAAAAGGTTACGCAAGCTCGTAAAGTCGATGTTGAAGAAGCAAAAAAAGACCTGACTAATCAACTGCGCTCTTTAAAGATGGAACAGGACATGAGGCTGATGGACTTACAAAAAGAGTTCAAGTCCTCGGTGCGTAATGTTGAAGAAATCCTATCCGAAAACAATAAGTTAAAGCAACAGCTCGGCGCTATTTCTACCGAGCTTCAAACGGTTCGTACTCAGCTTGGAAAAGACAGCGAAATCCAACAACAGCTAAAGGCTGTTATCGACTTGCAAAATGAAATGATTGATCAGCAAGCCGCTCAAGCAAAAGCGCAAGAAAGTAGCGAGTTAAGCGCATTTTTTAGCTCGCCAGCTGGCATTGCATTACTTGCTACATTGCCAGCACTACTGGCAATTGCTGGATTCGTTATGTTCCTACGCCGGAGAAAGCAATCTCAGACGTCAACAGATGATGACGATTTTCTTCCGCAAACACCATCCGTGGCTGCAGGCGCTGCGGCGGGAGCTGCAACCGCTGCGACTGCATTTGACCCTGAGCCAGACCCACTTGATATCGGAATGGGCGACGATGAAGATGCACTGGGCGCAAGCGTTCAGTTAGATGACGATATCTTACCTGAAGACGATGAAATTACCTTTGACTCACTTGATGACGACTTCGATGAAGGAAGTGATACGTTAGATCAAGACGAACTGGATAGCTTACTAAACGAAGATATTTCGTTTGGTGATGATCACGACGAAGACTTTATGCAACAGAGCTTCGAGGAGGCTGATGATGAAGTTTCGCTCGATGTTGATGATAGCAAGGATATTTTAAGTGACAGCGATCTAGATGATTTGTTCAACGAGTCTCAAGACGAAGAAATTGATGTTAGCGATGATGCGCTTGCTGCCCTGAGCGAGGAACTTGCTGATGAGCAAGCGGATGCTGTTGCAAACGACGATGATATCGATTCAATTCTTGACGGGGCGCTAGATGAAGAGCCCGAATTTAGCGGCAACTTTGATAGTGAGAGCTTAGTCGATGCTGATGATATCGATGCACTACTTGATGCTTCTCAAGATGCTGACGATGATGCACTGCCTGATTTTGAGGAACCAAGTAGTGAGCTTGCGGGTGATGATATTGATGCTCTATTAAATGAAGTTCAAGACGATGCGTTAGCTGAAATTAACGAAGAGCCAGATACGCTTGATGGTGATGATATCGATGCTTTATTGGATGAAGCACAGGAAGATACGTTGCCAGAATTAGAAGAAGAGTCAGATGCTCTCGCTGGTGATGATATTGATGCTTTATTGGATGAAGCGCAAGAAGATACGTTGCCGGAATTAGAAGAAGAGTCAGAAGAAGAGTCTGACGATCTAGCTGGTGATGATATCGATGCTTTATTGGATGAAGCACAAGAGGATACATTACCTGAACTGGAAGAAGAGTCCGATGCTCTCGCTGGTGATGAACTCGATGCTTTATTGGATGAAGCACAAGAAGATACGTTGCCGGAATTAGAAGAAGAGTCCGATGATCTCGCTGGTGATGATATCGATGCTTTATTGGATGAAGCGCAAGAGGATATATCGCCGGAATTAGAAGAAGAGTCAGATGCTCTCGCTGGTGATGAACTCGATGCTTTATTGGATGAAGCACAAGAAGATACGCTGCCGGAATTAGAAGAAGAGTCAGATACTCTCGCTGGTGATGATATCGATGCTTTATTAGATGAAGCACAAGAAGGTACGTTGCCGGAATTAGAAGAAGAGTCAGATGATCTCGCTGGTGATGAACTCGATGCTTTATTGGATGAAGCACAGGAAGAGCTGTTACCTGAACTGGAAGAAGAATCCGATGAACAGGCCGACGATGAACTCGATGCTTTATTAGATG
>NZ_JAKRFW010000052.1:0-34144 GCF_022347905.1 Pseudoalteromonas sp. Of11M-6
AATTTTGCTATTTAGTTGTTCTAAATGAGAAATTTTTAACGAAGCTAATATGCTATTTCACCCTTCAAATTGATTAGAGAATTAATTCAATTGGTATTACTTATGGTTGGCCATCTGCTATTGACCAACGGCAAATAATATCACTAATTTCATGACTTTATTCTGAATTTCCTTAATTATTTTATGTATTCACAGCATGTACCCAAGCCACTGCGTCGTTGTAGTTCTCGAAGTTTTTAATCGCTAAGCCGTGCTTTTCAGCAAATGCTTCAATTAATCCACTTTTGGTGTCTGAGGGGGAGATAACTCGGGCAAGAGTAACCCCATCGACAAATTGATTGAGTTTTTGTAAAACGGTTAGCACGCTTGGATAGTCGTAGGTGATATGTAATTGAGAGACGTCGATAACTAAACTTTTTAGCTGATTCGATTTAAGTGCAAGCCCTAAATTTTTGTACATCTCGATGATATTGGCTTCCACGCATTCCCCGTATGCGGCTGCGTGGATAAGTTTCTCTTTACTATCAACCGTTGCTCTATAAGAGAATTTCGCCATGCTCTATTGCACCTTTTATGCATATAGATAAAAGGATAGTTCAATTAGCTGGCGATACCAATTTCAAAAAGCGCACCAAAGCAAAGCTTAGTTATATCGCTATGCTAGCTCTTCAGCTACCTCAGCGATTTTTTGTCTCAGCCAAATGTGGCTTGCATCACGGTGTAATAGCGGGCTCCAAATCATATCTAACTCAAACGGCGGAATAGGGAATGGCGGCTCCAAAACTGTTAAGGTCGGATCATCACGATAGATATTCGCGGCTTTTGACGGTAATGTTGCGATTAAGTTCTGCTCTTTTGCTAAGTGAATTGCAACGTGGTAATTACGTGTAAAAGTTGCGATGTTTCTGTGTTTTCCAAAGTGTGCGAGTGCCTCGTCAACCCAGCCAAGTTTCTGTACATCGGCGGGATCCATTCCGACCCCAACACCAAATCCGGTTTTACTTACCCAAATATGGCGAGATTTTAAATAGGCATCAAGCGTAAAGTTGGTAATAACGGGGTTATCGGACTTCACCAGACAGCAAAAACTATCCTTCCAAATTCGTTTGTGGTGAAACGATTGCGGTAGATTTTCGAAGCGGTTAATTGCCATGTCTACCTTGCCATTTTCTACATCATGAAAAGTAACATCACTCGGCGTGAGAATATCAAGGGTCGTATCTGGGGCTTCCTCATGAAGTTTAGTTAGAAGTTTCGGCGCAAGCGTACTTGCAGCATAGTCGCTGGCCATAATCCTAAACACTCGATTACTACTCGCTGCTTCAAACTCCCTGTTAGGGGCTAAGGTTTCTTCCAAAGTCATGAGTATGCCACGGATCACAGGCTGCAGCTCAAGCGCGCGCTCTGTTGGCACCATGCCTTCGCTGGTACGTACTAAAATAGGGTCATTAAAGAGGTTTCTGAGACGCTTAAGACCGTTACTCATTGCCGGTTGGGTAATACTTAATTGATTTGCGGCACGTGTTACATTGCATTCTCGAAGTAAGGTATCGAGGTAAACCAGCAGGTTAAGGTCAATTTTACTAATGTTCACTCAGTTTTCCTTTGTATTCTTCTTTTTTGGCATTTTGGAGAAAGCGATTGTCATGTGGATAAGGGTAAATATGTCTTACGACTTTCTCACGAATATCTCGTTGTGCTTGCTGCCAAAACAACACCTCAGCCAAATCAGCATGATGGCGCAGAAACATTTCCTTTAGTGTAGGATTTGTCAGAACAAATGTACACAACTGTTCAGGAAAGACGTCTTGTGGTGCACTGGAAATATCGCCAGAGTCGTACATATTATCTAGCCCTTGTTTTGGCAGCGCTCTAAAGTTCATTTCCGTGAGATATTGCACCTCATCATAGTCGTAGAAGATAACTCTATGGTGTTTACTCACGCCAAAGTTTTTTAACAGCATGTCACCTGGAAAAATGTTTACAGCGAGCATTTCTTTGAGCGCATAGCCGTAATCTCTAATGACTTGCTCACACGTTTCTTCATCGGCTTGCTGTACAAAGAGGTTGAGCGGTGTCATACGGCGTTCAATATACAAGTGCTTTATCACCATATTATCCCCCTCAATACGTATACTTTGAGAGATAGAGTCCAGCAATAGCTGATAAAGGGCTGGTGAAATACGTGCAAGTGGGATCACCACATCGGAATATTCAATTGTATCTGCCATTCTACCTACGCGATCGTGGCGTTTTACAAGTTGATAGCGCTCTAAAACGGTTGTTTTTGTAAATGGCTTACTTTCTGGAAATTGGTCACGGATCACTTTAAAAACATAGGGAAAGCTTGGCAGAGTGAATACCATCATCACCATACCCGGTGTACCTGGAGCGACTTCAAATTGTTCTTCGGAATTAGCTAAGTGGTGTAAAAACTCACGATAAAATTCGGTTTTCCCCTGTTTATGAAAGCCGATGGCGTTATAAAGCTCAGCCTTTGTTTTATTTGGCATGAGTTGATTTAAAAACTTAACTAGCGCAGATGGGGCGTGGGTCTCTACTAAAAAGTAAGCCCGCGCAAAACCAAAAATCACCCGCATTTGTGAGCTGTTGGTAAGCAGCGCATCGATCAGTAAGCCCCCAGTTTGTGCGTGTAATACCGAAATGATAAACGGCTGTACACCAGATTTAGATACCACTCGGCCGACAATATAGGCGCCTTTATTACGATAGAAAGGTGCGCTGAGGATGTCGAAGCGCATTAAGTGCGTCTGATGATGCGTGTTAGGTGCTTGTTTAAGAAACGCCTTAACGAGTAGTCGAATATCTCTATCTAAATCTTCAAATTCACAATGAAAGTCAATGTGTTCAATGATTCTTTTGATGGTGGGTTTGAGGCCACTGACGACTGGAAAATAGCTTCGATACTCTGCTTCTACAGGGAGTGATGTGGCGTTAGCAAGCTGGGTTTCAACAAAAATGAAATCGCTATTGTAATATCGGCGGTGAAAGAGGCGACAAAAAACTGAATTATAGAAAGTTTCAGCAAGCTCTGGTTGAGGGTGAAAGGTAAGACGCTCAAGGTAAGCCTGTTTTACTTTATACCATAGCGATTCATCCAGTTGCGTAGAGCCATAGAGTTGTATTAACTTCTGTGCGGTTTCATCAACTTTACTATCGTATTGGCTGATCCTCGCTTTACTTATCCGCTCTATCTCTCCCCAATTTTGAGCAGCAAAAGCGATGGGTGCCAGTTTGGTAATTTTTACAAATGCGTGATAGTGGTTTTGAAAACCTGATAAAATTCGCTCTGCTAACTGCTGTGCTTGCATCTACATCCCTCATAAATTATCCACGCGGAGTGATTTCACTTTACAAGGTAATGTGCGAAAAGTCATCTGGTAATACCAGTTAAGGTATTTGCATAACTATAGCGAATGCGCATAGACCAAGTGTGACTCTCAAAAAACAACCAATGTAATTGAGCGGTTATATCACTCATATTCTTTGAGTTGCCTTTCTAATTTTGAAATCTCTTTCTCTAGGCTTTTAATCGCTTTAGCATGTGCCTTATTAATGGCCTTTATTTCCTTTTTAACTTGTCTGACGACCTTTTTGCGCCTGTCTTCATTCATCAGTTTAGTTAATTGATCTTGTTGCTCTCTAACTGCGGTATCTCTTTTGCGATTGAGCACGGCTTTTTCATGGTGTTTGGCTCTGAGTGCACGCTTTGTCCTTTTCGCAATTTGGTTACGTTCCAAATTGTTTAACGTTTTATAGTGCTGCTCTGAGGGAGCCGAGGCTTTAGGATCGGATGTGGTTATCGTATGCTGGGTCGCATTGGCCGAACAGGGAAATTGGCTAAAAACGATGCCTCTGTCGGTCGTGCATTTAAAGTATTTTACCGTTGTTGTGGCGAAACATTGAGTAGAAACAAAAATCAGTACAAGTAGTTTTAGATATAATTGCATATGGCATCCTTGCTGTAACAGTTAATATCTACTTAACCATAGATGACATCCCACTTTGTTCAAGGTTATTGCGCTTCAGGGGCCGTGAATTTTTTTAATGTCTTAATACTTTGTATTAAAAATGGAATATCTAGATTACCGTTTAACACAAAGCCTTCCTTTGCTGACATCTGCTTGAAGCTACCATCTTGATTGACTAAGGTGATTTTGTCTTTTTTGAAGGCAACTAAGACACCTTGCGTAAAGTTAACGCCTTCTGCATGAGAGCGAGTTTTAATGTTCGATGCCAGCATGCTTTGCTGAGCAAGGGGGTCGCAGCCTAGATAAGAGCTTAACAGGGTGTAGGTGATGTCATTGGGCTGCACAAGACCAGAAGCCTGAGCAAACAGCTCAATGTTCGTTACCGCAGAACTGGTTAATACCGTCGCTTGCTGTGCACTAATATCAATTGCCACGAACGGCTTTGAACTATCAATGTCAATTTCGTCACTTACTTCAATGATTGTTAATTTACTTGCTTGATGAGAAGGAACAAAAGAGAACTCGCCGTTAGCATTAACACTCATTAAGTCATTATTAATTGACCATACCGGAACTTGCTGCTGTAGCAGGACAGACTCTTTATAATAACTCGGTAGACCGTATATCAGGCTGAATAGCGCATCGCTGCTATTTCCTGCGCGTAAAACAGAATCCATTCGGAACACGTTATTTTTACCGTTGCTCTGAAGTGTTGTTGCTGTTTTTTGGAACAGCGCCTCATCTGTGTAAGCATAAACGTTGATAGGTTGCTCTGTGGTATCTTTCTTTTCTTTGCATACCGCCGAAATTACAGGGGCTTTGTATTTTGAATGCGTATCACCAATGCTTAATGAGTGCGCTTCTTCATACTGCTCGATATCAAGTAAATCGTGTCTGGCGAGTAAGCTCTTTGCGGTTGTAGGATAGGAGAGAGGTAATACATTATCTTGCTTAGTGATATCGAAAAAGGCATTCGCATCGGCCCAAATATGCAGGCTGTGACTGAGCGCAAAGCAGGTAACAATGGTCCCCGTTGCATAGCGAGGGAATTTATAGGATTTAAGCTCGGCCAAATGACGCCAAGCATAATTACCTGCGAGTAGTTCAAAAGTGAGCACCAGTCCAAGCATTGCAAAGGTAACAATGAGATTAATGAGGGATGATCCGACTAAGGTTTCCCACAATAAAACAAAAATATCGGAAAGCGAAGCTGGGTTTATATGGTAGCCAAGTTGTAGGTAAACAAAGGCATCCACTGTTAGTACAACAATACCAACCGAGGCAATAATTGCAGCCATCCCGCGAATATGTCGCGGGTAAGGGAATATTAAACTAAGCGGAAAGATAGTTAATACAAACGCACAAAAAGTGATAAAGCTGGTATGACTTATCCACGTGATCAGCATATAAAACCAACCGACAAAGGTACTTGGCGCTTTGTCGGCGAACAAATAAACTGAGCTAATCAATAAAACCAAGCCAATATTAGCAAAGGTAAACCAGTGTCCCCAGCTGAGTAATTGACTTGCTTTTGATGAAAAAGGGCTGTGCGGTGTAAGATTCATTCCGTTACTTTACTGATTGTGTAAGTGCTTTGGCAAAATTTTCGGCAACAGATTGTCTCTTACTCTCTGGAACATGTTCTTTTAGAATGTGCGTGATAGAATTACCCAAACACATTAAGCTGAGATCAACTGGTGCGTTTTGCGAGCTTAATACATTAACTAATTGGTCAACAATTTCTTCTACTTGTTTATTGGAATACTTTGATTGGATAGGCATCAGTTGGTTCAATTTATAAAAGCAATAATTTTTACATTTTAACATTAGAGGCGTGAAAAACAAAGATGAGCGTTGAGGTAAAAAAACTAGTTGTTCACTATGTAGACAAACAAGACGAAGATACCGAAATACATCTACGTGACGATGAAATGCAAATCAATGACAAAGTTAATGTTTTCATTGAACAATTGCATCATGCCTACAATGGCAAACCGGGTAAAGGGTTCTGTGCTTTTAGCGGCGAAAAAAGCAGTGTGGTCGCGTCTGCGATGCAGAGTTATAGAAATAATGAGCTTAACTTTTGGAATTTAACCCAAGAAGCAACCAATGTGCTTAAAGAAGAGCTTAATAAATATGCATTTCATGAAACTGGGTATTTAGTGTTTTGTCATTATCAGTATGTTGCCAGCAATTTTATTATGATTGCACTGATTAATATTAAAGAGCATTACACGATTACCTCAGACTTAGACTTATCCGCAGCAAAACACTTAGATATTTCACGTATGCAATTGGCTGCTAGAATCGATTTAGATGCTTGGGATACAGCCGCAGAAGAAAACCGTTATATTTCCTTCATTAAGGGGCGTGCTGGTCGAAAAGTTGCTGATTTCTTTTTAGATTTTCTTGGTTGTGAAGAGGGGATCGATCCAAAGCAGCAATCACAAACTATGTTACACGCGGTTGAGGATTATTTGTCTACACAGCAATTTGAAAAGTCTGAAAAAGACGACATCCGCAAGGAAATTTTTGATTACTGTAACGACTGTGTTTCAAGCGGCGAGGACGCAGATGTTAATACACTGTCCGAGACGCTTTCTAAGTCTTCAGACGTAAAGTTTGAAGACTTTTATAAAGAGCAGGGCTATGAGCTGGAAGAAAGCTTTCCTGTCGATAAAAAGACAGTAACGAGTATGGTGAAATTTTCCGGGCTTGGCGGTGGAGTAAGCGTTGGCTTTGAACGTAAGCATTTGGGTGAGCGGGTTATTTATGATGCTGCGACTGATACACTTACGATTAAAGGTGTACCGCCTAACTTAAAGGACCAAATTGAACGTTATTATAATGGCGAATCTTAGTTTATAAAAAGCAGCGTAAGCTGCTTTTTTGTTCCTATTTCATCCCTTTTTCTGCAAATATTTATATCAATTTGCTGCTTTTGCTAGCATTTTCTTAAATTTAACTATACTTGCAATGTAGTACTTGTAGAACAAGCAATTGGGATGAATCACAATGAAGATGAAACTAGCTTTAGGTTGTACCCTTTGCCTTGCCTGTTTTTCAGGGCATGCAGAGGTTAACTTTTCCGGATTCGCAAGTATCAATGCTGGTAAGGTGCTGAGCGGAAGCGGTGTTCCACAATTCGGAATAAACGATCCAATATTTCTCGCCGATTATCCTATCGTCAGTGTTTACGACGAGGATATCTCATTTGAACCTGAAACACTGATGGGTCTTCAATTTAGTGCTGATCTAACAGAAGGTTTAAGTGTTACTGGTCAAATTGTTGCGCGCGGCGCAGACGATTTTGATGCAAAGTTCGAGTGGGCTTATTTGTCCTATGAGATTAATGAGAATTGGACGTTCCAAGCAGGTAAAAAGCGCTTACCGCTATTCTATTACTCCGACTTTTATGATGTGGGTTACGCCTATATTTGGATGCGTGCACCCGCGGACAACTACACCTGGCAAATCTTTAATTATAATGGCATCAATATGCTCTACAGCGGCAGTATAGGTGACTGGTCATTAAGCGGGAATATTTACGCCGGTAAAGAAGACGATGATGACAATAAGCTGTTGAGCGAGTTTTTCTTTCAAGAGCCAACTAGAGAAATCTGGAAAGACATCCTAGGCGGCGTAATTCAAACCAGTAATGATTGGCTTGAAGTGCGTTTAACCCATATGCGTTACACCAACCAGCGGTATCGCTCTGGAGAGCCTGTTTTATGGGAGGGGAGTGATGAGCGAGATGGTAAGTTTTATGGTTTAGCAGTAAATGCAGACTGGGGAAATTTCTTTATTTTATCTGAGCTAAATCGGTTGGACTTAGACGGCAATCTAGACACTAAGATGCTGACACTGGGCTATCGCTTTGACAATATCACGCCATTCGTATCTTACGCAGATTTTGAAGGCGAGGGCGACGATGCCGAAAGCCATGAAACCACTTCGTTTGGAGTACGTTGGGATTTTCATTCCTCCGCTGCTTTCAAGATTCAGTACGATGAGGTAGAGGATAACTCCGTTGGTTTAGCGGTCGCAGGTGATAGTAAAGCCATTACAATTGGCATCGACATGGTATTTTAAGGAGAGAAGCATGAAAAAATTATTTTTACTTACTCTACTTTGCAGCGCTTTTAGTTGCCTAGCCGTGGATGTCATTGTCAATCCTGCCAATACCTCTACACTTGATGAAAATGAAATTAAGCAAATTTTTATTGGTAAATCAAAGTCATTCTCCGATGGCTCTAAAGCACTTCCGATAACTCAGGCTGATGGCTCGACGGTAACCGATGAGTTTAATGAAAAGGTACTTAATAAGTCATCAAGCCAACTTAAAGCTTATTGGTCAAAATTAGTATTTACTGGAAAAGGGACACCACCAAAAGAAGCCGCCGATGATGCTGAGGTACTTAAACTCGTTGCGAGTAACCCTAACCTAATTGGGTTTGTATCTTCGGGAGCTGCAGATAGCAGCGTTAAAGTGGTGAAGTCATTTTAGGAAGAGATAAGTAAGGCCCTATAAAAGGGCCTTACTTTAGATTTTGCTATCAATGATTAACATCGTCAGTTTTTTGCTTAGCATTTTTGCTGACTTTTCTTCAGCACTAGACTTAGCCATGTTCTCAAAACTAGACGCTGCTTTTATTTGTGCAGAAACATGCGCCTTTTCTTTATCGTTTTCCATGAGTTTTAAACTTGAGTTGGCAAAAACATAATAAGTGCTGTTTTTCTTCACGTCTTCGAAATCAACGCTAAAATCAATTTGAAAGTCTGCACTTTGTTTTTCACCCACGACAGTAAGACCTTGCTTAGTCAGGCTCTCGGCTAACTGATTGCGGATAGACTCCTGTCCCCAAAACTTTGATGAAATACTAAAAGTTAATGACTGAATAAAATCATTCAGCATTTTGTTTTTGTTGCTCACTGAGGTTGGTATGGCAATGCTGCCGCCACCTAATTGCCTGTGATATTCGTTTGCTTTGCGTCTTTTAGCAATTAGTCGCTTAATTGCCATCGCTTCTTTTAATTTTTCTGAATTGGTTAGTGCCGAAATAGTCGCGTTACTGATCTCTTCGTCAAGTTGTCTAATATCAAGCTCAGCGTGCATTCTTGACTCAATTTTGTTAAATGAGGCAAGGGCATAGGCCGTTTTTTGCTCTGTGGAGTAAAACTCCTGCTCAATATTGATCCCCTGTAATTGTATACTTGGGACTCGAGAATATAAAATCTCATCCACTCGATACGAAAAATCGCCATTAGCTTGACTTTGAGCAACTTGTGTTGTTCCTTCAATTTCCACATTTAACTGTTTGGCAATCGCCAATCTAGCTGCTTCTTGGGCGGCAAGTTTGGCTTCCGTCCTATCTACAATATGACTCGCTGAACCAACGCCATACACTAGATAATCGGAACTCGGTTGCTGTGTAGCCCAAATGGGCAAGCTTTCTTCCTTTGCAACAGCCTGCTTGGTAGACTGACAGGCAGATAAACTAAGTAGAATACACAGAGGTAACGCTAGACGTTTAGAAACCATACCCGCTGCGCTCTTGAAGTTTTTGAATTTTCTTCTGTCCATTCCACACCTCTCGGTTAGTCGTCATGTCTATTAATCGAAGATCTACTTGGTAGAAAGTGACTCGACTACCACCTTGTTCATCAACAAATGAGTTAATCGTGCCGGATAGTGCATAATCAGCACCTTGCTCTTGGCCGATCTCATTACGAGTTTCGAGGCTTGAATTAAGCTCTTGGTCTCGCCTTTCCTCACGAATTTCATCTCGTACATAGCGGTTTGCGACGAAGTCAGCTTGCCCGCTTCGCAATATGGCGCGCTTGAGGTCATTCAAAAAAGTGTCAACTGCAATATGCTGATGCGACTTGTTACGAACAGATTGAATAATGATTGCGGGTCGAGTGCCTTCTTTGGCACGGTGTTCACGTACCCAAGGGAAGCCGAGCATATCGCTTATCATTGCTTCAGCAACTAACTGAGAGTCTTTGGCATTCCATTTATCTGAAAGCGCTATTTCTTCATTGGCGTCCACGCGACTCACTTTGGTTGTTGAAGAACAACCCGTCATAGCTGCGCAAGACGCGATGAGCATTGGGACAACTAATTTAACTGCAAATTTAGGCTTCATGTATTCAGTCCATGTTAGTTAGAGATGATAAATAATTTTGTTTTTCTGGTTCAGCTACACCGGTGAAGGTGCGAATGTGGCTGAGCAATGGTGCTGTTTGAGTCAGCGGTATATCCTGTTTAATTACTCTGCCAGTCCTTAATTGGGTTTGCAATTGCAGGTGAGTGGTATTTTCGGGTAATTTCACTCGAGCCACTCTAATCTCACCCGGTAAAGATTGCCATTGCCTTGTGTCTGCCGCTGCTGTAATGGCGTTGGTGACAGATGATGTTAGCTGAGCAAGCCCTGCCAACAGCGAGTTCTGTTGGATGCCAACTTGCTTTATAGCTTTACTTGCTGTGACTGCTTTTAACACTTCTCGTGAAATAGCGGTGTAAATTTCCATATTGGCATTACCTAGCGCGTCGTACAGTGTGAGTAAGTTTACCGAATAAAAGGGGTGTAATTCTGTAAGTTTTTGTCCGTTGGCGAAAAGCGCAACATGTTGAATATCATTTTTATGAGGTTGTAAGTAAGTAACCGAGATTCTACTGCCATACTTGAGTGCATCAATCACCCCTTCGTCTACCGCTTTTTGCCATAATTTATCACCGAGAGGTAAGCGTTTTGTGACAGTGCCTAATACAACATCGCTAAAGTCGCCTGTCGCATAGTTTTGAATGAGATCAAACAGACTGGTATCAGCAAACATTAAATTAAACCATGCGAACTGGGCTTGGCGTTCTTCTTTTGTTCCCCAATAAATTGGCGTAATCACTAATGCTTGTGCCTCTTCATCAGGTCTAAGGTAAAGGTTAAACTCTTTGCGTTGCGGTGATACACCTAAGCTTTGAACTAATGTGAAGTAGTTTTCTTCCTTGTCTGCAACCATTCTGTTGAGGTCTTGCTGTGCTTGTTGGCCTGCATATTGACCTAGTTTGTATTGTTTACTAAAGCCATTTTTGTATGCGCTCACCGCTCGCTCATATTGGATCCGAGCACTATCTAGCTCGCCTTGTTGCTCATATAGAACGCCGCTTAAATACTGTGCAAATGCATCGTCTTTATACTCAAGTTCACCGCTGATAAATGGTTGATTAAAAATCGCTTTAAAAATTTGCTCAATATCATTTCCTGCCTTTTGCTGATTTACGTAGCCTCCGGTTTTTTGCTGTAATTGAGAGAGATATAAATCCAGTTGACGCATTTCTGTCAGTGCAGAGTCATACATAGCAACACGATTCACTTTTGATGCGTTTGCTAACGATACATAATTAAGCGCCATTAATGTATGGATCATAGGTTTATGAAAAGCACGGCCAGTATATTTTTTGTAACTCGCACCAGTAAAAGCAGAAAAAAGCTGGTCGCTGATGCTGACAGTGTAAGCGGCTTCAATAATTTCTTTTGCGTGAGAAAGATGTTGATTACTTAACTCATAATGATGTTGTAAGTGAGCTAACATGCCTGATTCTAGGTAATACAATAATTCGTTACTAGATGAATTTTTATAGGCATCGTCAATACGCTGTTGGGCTGAGATAAAATCTCCTTGCTCCGCGTATTCTATGGCCTGCTTGTTGGCTTTAGGGGTCAAGTTACAGCCGCTCAGCATCAAGCAACCAGTAAAGATAAAGAGCTTTATCATGAAGTTATATAAATCAATTTGGAATCGCATTCCTTGCATACTTGTTCTTATAATGGCAGTGTTGTGGTGTTCAATCATATAACAATAAATTAAATAGTAAAAAATTGAATTGAAAGTGCTAAATTGTTAAAAATCGTTTTTACAATTTATTACTGTTAATCAATAATTTTTTTGATAAATTTTATTCCGTAATCAGGGCAATTAAGGAACCCAACATGAAAGCAAAACAACTACTTATATCAGTGGCCGCTATAGGGATGCTATCGGCTTGTAGTTCAAGTAAAGATGATGCGGCTTCAAGCCCAAGAGTTAATATTCCAGAATGGGTTCTCAATCCAACAATCGAAGATGGTATAGCTGCAGCAGATTGTGTGAAATACTCGGGCAACATTTCAATCGATCAAAAAATGGCGGTTGCAAATGCACGTCTTGCGTTAGCTCAGCAAATTGAAACCCGTGTTGAAGGCCTTGATAAGACATTCGCGAACCGTACAGATGCAAACGATGACACAACGGTAGGCGCAACCTTTAGCTCTGTATCCAAACAATTGACTAAACAAACATTAAATGGCTCTCGTATCGTTAAGGCCGATGTTATCGATATTTCTGGTAAAGATTATTTCTGTGCATTGACGACGTTATCACCTGATCAGACTAAAGAACTTTTCAAAGATTTGATCAAAGAAAGTAAGCGCAGTGTAAACCCTCAAGATGAAAAGTTTTTATATCAAGAATTTAAAGCTTACAAAGCAGAAAAAGATCTGGAGAAGGAAATTGCAAGGCTAACTAATTAAAGCGTGAGTTTCACGCTTTAATTTTTTGAAAGGAACGCTCTATGCGCAAATCGATATACTCATTTTTAGTCATGGCGTTAAGTGCCATTCCAAGTGCGGTGGCGAGTCAAGCCCAGCTTTTTGAAGAGCTATCAGAGAAAATGTCACGTTGGCAAACCTCCGAGCCTAATGATGAAGAGCTGAGCGAGTTTGAGCAATATAAACGCCAACAATTAAGTGAGTTTGCTGATTATGTCGAAGAGCATTTTGAAGAGTACGATGCCTTTCGTGATAATGTGATCCAACAGTGGGGAGATATAACTGTTGCTGATCAAGCTGCATTTGTCACCTACAGTGACGATTTATCATCCAGAATGGTTGTCGACTTTGAAGCCAATGAGTTGGTAGTAAGCATTAGGCATGCAGAAGATGAAAAGGTATCTCAGGCTCAACTTCAAGCCCTATACAAGGAATTTACCGCGAAAGACCGTGCAGTAATTGATGTATTTAATGTTGATACGCTCGCGATAAACCAAAGTGAAACAACGAAACGTGAAGTGGATAACGCTGCTCGTGCAAAAGCGTTGATCGCAGCGAAAAAGCAAATAGATAGCCAATTCGAACAACAGCAACGCTACATAGAACGTCAGACGGATGAGGCCATCATTGACGGTGAAGATTCAAAATTAGCAGAGGCTCAACAACAAGCGCAACAGAAAAAGCTGGAGTTGTTAAAGCAAAAACGCCTTAAAAAGCTATTAGAAACAGCTAGTAATACTGGTAAAAGTGAAGCAACTGTCGTATCTGAAATCGTGCTTAAGCTACCCAAGCAGACTGAACTTTCCAAGCATCGAGCAGAACGTTATGTTAGCCAAGTGAATGCACAAGCGAAGCGCTTTGACATTGAACCTAGTTTAATTTTTGCGGTTATGCACACCGAAAGCCACTTTAACCCAATGGCAAAGTCACACATTCCTGCGTTTGGTTTGATGCAGATAGTACCGACGAGTGCGGGTGTTGATGTGAATCGTATGTTGTACAATCGCGATGAACCGATGTCGGCACCTTATCTATATGTGACGGATAATAATATTGAAGCGGGGACGGCTTACCTGAATATTCTAGATAAGCGCTACCTGAGTAAAATACATAACCCACTTAGTCGTAAGTATTGCACGATTGCGGCTTATAACACCGGTGCTGGAAATGTTGCTCGCGTTTTTAATGCTGATGATTCGAGATCAATTACAAAAGCAGCAAAGATAATTAATTCACTCTCGCCAGAAAACGTACTAGCAGCGCTAGACAAAAGTTTACCGTATGATGAAACCAAACATTACCTGGATAAAGTCTTAACGCGGGAAAAGCTCTATATACCATCTGAATAAAGTATTGCACAAAGTTATAAGTTAAGTGCGTTCAAGGCATCTTCAATATGATCGTGGCGGAATCGATAACCTGCATCGAGAAGTTTTTTTGGTACGACGTATTGGCCATACAATAGCAATTCTGACATTTCACCATATGCCAATTTGAGGACAAACGGTGGTACGGTAAATAGGCAAGGGCGTGAGATAGCGCGTGCTAAGGCTTGAGAAAATTGCTTATTTGATACCGGGTTTGGGGCTGTTGCATTAATAACACCGCAGATCTCGTCATGTTTAAGTAGATACATTATCGCCTGAATCATATCGTCGATATGGATCCAAGACATCACCTGTCTTCCAGAACCAATCGGGCCGCCAACGCCAAATCGAAAAGGCGGTAACATTTTATCTAAAGCACCTCCCGATTTTGAAAGCACAATGCCTGTTCTTATTATACATATTCTAGTTTGGCTGGAGCTGGCTCTAAAGGCGGTATCTTCCCAATCTCGGCACAGCCTATGGGAGAATTCATCATGGTAATCCTTGAAATCTTCAGTGATGGTCAAGTTATCCGGTTGGCGTCCATAAAAACCTATTGCACTACCTGAAATAAACACCTTGGGCGGTGACGTCGCAGTGTTTATCGCTGTAACGATTTGCTCAGTGATTTTTATCCGGCTATTGTAGATCTCTTGTTTTTTTTCTTTGCTCCACCGGCCATTGGCTATTGGTTCACCCGCAAGATTAATGACCGCATCAAGCTCATTAAAGTCGACATCATCGGTATCGGTGACGCAATTAACCCCTCCTGGTAATAGGTTTACAGCTTTTGAAGGCGAACGGGTCAGTACAACCAGATTATGTTTGTGTACTAAAAATTGGCATAGCTTTTTACCAATTAATCCTGTAGCGCCTGTTATGAATATATTCATTCTCAATACTCTTTATTGTATTCAAATAAACTTACGTTTTAGCAAGGAGTTAGATCACTCATTTTCATTATAGGTGGTTTGTTTTAGAATGGTAAAAAAGCAAAAGGAGTGAACTGTGTCTTCACTAACTGGAATTAACAAAACGCTGGTGGTTTTGGCCTCGCTATTTTTAGTGTTAGGTGGGATCAAGCTTGCGTCTGAGATTGTTGTGCCGTTTATATTAGCCGCATTCATTGCGATTATCTGTAATCCCATGCTCAAGTTTTTGGCTCGCTTTAAAATACCAAAAGGGCTGGCCATTCTGGTGATTATCGGACTTGTGATTTTAATTGGTGCAAGTATTGGTGGGCTTGTTGGGCAATCAGTCAATGATTTCTCCAAGCAGCTGCCAACTTATAAAGAAGACTTACAAGAAAAGTTCGTTTGGTTGGTTAGTACTGCCGCGAACTACAATATCTTATTGGATAAACAACAACTTATTAGCATGCTAGACCCAAATAAGCTAATCGATGTGGCCACCAACATGCTGACTGGCTTTGGTGGTGTGATGGCAAATAGCTTTTTAATTTTGCTTATCGTCGTCTTCATGCTTTTTGAGGCACCTTCTTTGGGCCACAAAGTGCATCTTGCCCTAGACGATCCAGAGATGAAAATGCAGCAAATTGATAGATTTTTAGATTCTATCAATAGCTATTTGGCGATTAAAACGCTTGTTTCACTGGCGACTGGTGTCGTGGCGGCCGTATTTTTATGGGCTTTAGGTGTTGATTACTTCGTGCTTTGGGGCGTAGTTGCATTTTTGCTTAACTATATTCCAAACATAGGTTCAATCATTGCAGCTGTGCCGCCTGTTTTACTGGCCTTAGTGACACAAGGACCATTGGTGAGCGGCATTGTTGCTGTGGGTTACATTTGTATTAATACCTTAATGGGCAACATTATTGAGCCGAGGTTTATGGGTCGAGGGCTAGGTTTATCGACCTTGGTAGTGTTTCTCTCGTTAATATTTTGGGGGTGGTTACTCGGAACTGTGGGAATGCTGCTTTCTGTGCCACTTACCATGGTTGTGAAAATTGCCCTTGAAACCAGTGAAGAGGGTAAATGGCTTGCAATCCTTCTCGGTTCAGAACAACCCGATAATAGACCATCTTAACAACGCTGAGATCCGGCAAATAAAAAGGAGCTATAAACAGCTCCTTTCTAAGGTTTACTCGTCATTATCTGAAGCTCAGGTTATTAAAGCTTAGCACCTAATAATCCAATCAAAAATGTCGCTAGAGATTCAAATCTTCTTTCAATACTTTACTGCTCTTTAGCTCGATGATGTGCGCTTTTAAAAATGCAATTTTGCAATTTTTATAAGCTGTCGCTGAGCGCGTCGCGTTTGGCATGTCTAGTAAGTATCGCCACCGGCAGCTGTCTTCCATATATTCCTCCTGATTGCGAAGGGCACGTTCCATAATTGGCAAGATCTGTGTATTACCAGTGTCCGCTTGGTACTTTTTAGTATCGAGCAATAACTTAGTGATCCAGGTTTGACGATGACGTTCAAGTAAGTTGATATTGCCATCCAGGCACATGAGGAATTTTTTTGCCTTTTCCGGATGCGTTGACTCATACTTCGTACAGTCTTGTAGTGTGACATCGTCGTCTGCAATCACAGAAAAGGTTAATCCCGATACCAATAGACTGCTAATTATTCTTTTCATGGTTAAACTCTATCGTAAATTTCGCGCCACCATGTCTGGAAGTACCTATTTGCATCAAGCCATGATAGGACTTAACTAAATCAGATACGATAGCCATTCCTACGCCGTGGCCAGCTTCATAGGTGTCTAATCTTGCACCTCTGGTTAGTAGTTCTGAGCGGCGATGCTCTGGAATGCCAGGGCCATCATCTTCTACTTCTATGATTAGTAGGCGCTTTTTAGGTGCACTTACTTTTATATCGACCAAGGAACCACATGCTTTACAGGCGTTATCTATAATATTACCAAGAATTTCCATTAAATCCGTTTTATCACCTAAAAATGCAACCTCCTCACCACATTCGGATGAAAATTGAATGTGCTTGTCATGATACACTTTAGTCATGGCGTTGAGTATTGAGTCAAGTACGGGTTTTACTGATGTTTGTTTCTTCCATGTATCGGATGCGCCCGTTGCAGCACGTTTCAATTGATGTTCGATCATTGCATTGATTCTGTCTAGCTGCTCCTGAGCGTCTGCATCTTTTGCCAGTGGACTGGATTTGATCACCGCAAGGGGAGTTTTTAACGCGTGCGCAAGGTCGCTAAGTGAAGCTCTATATCTCTCTTTTTGACGCTTTTGAGATTCCAATAGTAGGTTTAAGTCGGATTTGATTGTTAGGAGTTCGACGGGGTAAAGACCTGTGATCTTATCGCGCTCGCCAGCTTCAATCTCTTTAATTTCTCTATCGAGTCGTTGCAGCGGCCTTGCGTTCCATACAAACCCAAATGCCATCAATCCGGCTATCACTACACCCATAACCAGCATCCAGTTGACCAAGGTGTTTCTAAACCCTGACATTAACTCCATCAGCGCGTCATTTTTCTTTAAAAGTACAAAGCGGGCTTGCTGCGATTGCTCTGCATTTCCGAGAATAACGGTCAGGCTAAGTTGCCAAAACAGTACGCCATTATATTCAACTCGCTTAAACTCAGATGCTCCAGCCTGGTTTTCTGAAAAGTCAGGTGAAATTGAGAGGTTTACAGCCGACTCGGAATACCAAACGAGGGAGTTATCTTGATAGACCAGAGCATAAGTATCAGAATTCAATCTGTTTAACTCAGGTGCAAGAATACTGCGAGGCATTTCGAGTCCGTTAGAGACAAATTCGACTTCAGAGATAAGTGAGTAGAGGTGGGCTTCCAATGTTTTTTCAGTCGCATCGACTAAAGAAGAGTAATAAGCTCTGCCCACGGAGAAAAATAGCGCGGGAAGGGCAATAATAAGCACAAAGACAAGGATAAATCCTTGTCTTATTTTAAGCGAAATTTGAGAGCTGTTTACCACTGATTTTTGAACCTATATCCACGTCCTCTAAGGGTTTCAACAGGGTTCAGAGTGCCATCAGGATCAAGTTTCTTACGCAGCCTTAAGACAAACACTTCAATGACGTTAGAGTCTAAGTCAAAGTCCTGATCGTATATGTGCTCAGTGAGCTCAGATTTAGAAATGACTTTTTGTGGGTTAACCATTAAGTATTCTAAAACTTTATATTCATAGGCTGTTAGTGATAGCTCGTTATCGTTAACCCAGACTTGCTGTGAGCGAGTATGGATTTTGATTGGACCAATGCAAATCTCTGGATTTGCTTGTCCAGCGCTACGTCTAATAAGTGCATTACAGCGCGCAATTAGCTCTTCAACATGGAACGGTTTAGTGAGGTAGTCATCAGCACCTGCATCAAGGCCTTCCACCTTGTCTTGCCAGCGGTCGCGTGCCGTTAAGATTAAAATAGGGATCTTAACGCCGTTAGCACGTGCTCTACGGATAATTTCAATACCGTCAAGTTTTGGCAAACCGAGGTCGATTACTGCCATATCTAACGGATATTCTTCAAGGTGAAATAATCCAGACTCACCATCATGACACAAGTCAACGCTATATTTTTCTTTCTCTAATGCATTTCGCAGGTTTTCTGCTAGTTGAATATCGTCTTCGATAACTAAAATACGCATCCTTAGTCCTTATTTACTTCACCTGTCTTCTTGTTTACTTTTAAGTCAACAATTCGACCATCTGGTTGGAGAATTCTTACCACAAAAAACTGATTTTCTTCAGAAATCTTAAGCGTCTTCCCAGCGTACTTATCAAGCGCCAGAGACACAGCTTCTTTTTTTGTAATTGTCTTTACATTCTTATCATTGCGGCTATTGGCGTCTGCTACACTCGAAGCGAACGCCAAAATCAACGCTAAAAGAGTGAGTTGCAATCGCATTTTAAGCTCCACAGTTTCATAGATACTAAGTGTCTAAACTTCATAAATCTCAAACAAATTTAGTGCTTTTGTAATTAACCTTTGCTGAACTTAACGTTCAGTAAACTTTTATGGCAGAACTCGCTTGTACGGTTTTACAATACTAGCAGTATAGACACCAGCATCAATATAGGGATCGACGCTCGCCCATTGCTGTGCACTTTCTAGGTTTTCAAACTCAGCAATAACCAAAGAACCCGTAAAACCCGCTTCACCAGGATCTTCCGAGTCAATCGCCGGTAACGGGCCTGCTGCAAACAATCGACCTTGTTGTTTTAATTCTTCTAAACGAGCTAGATGAGCAGGGCGTACAGCAAGACGCTTTTCTAATGAGTTTTCAGCGTCGGTTGAATAGATCATGTAAAGCATAAGTATTAGTTCCGGATTGGTTTCTAGGTTATTATTGTTATTTTTACGTATTTTGTCGGCTGTTCAGGCCCGTTTATCAATACTATGATAAAACGCCCTCAGTGCAAAAGTAAATGTACACAGAGTTTTTCAGTGATTAGACATTTAAACTTGAAAAACACTCAGCTTGACTGGTAGAGTCCTTCGGATATTTGTAGAAAATAATAATAAGGTTGATTGCAATGAGTGCAAACCGTGAGCATTTTAGCTCCCGATTAGGGTTTATCCTTGCCGCTGCAGGTTCTGCTGTTGGTATTGGTAACTTAGTCGGCTTTCCTGTTTCCGCCGCAAAAAATGGTGGTGGGGCATTTTTACTAATCTATGCACTATTTGTAGTGTTTATCTGTTTACCTGTCATGATGGCCGAAATGGCAATGGGTAGGAAAGCCCAAAAGGACCCGTTTGGCGCATATAAGCTGCTATCTAATCATGATAAAAAGTGGTCAATAGCTGGATTCTTGGCTGTACTCACGCCGTTTATGATTGCCGTCTTCTATATGGTTATTACCGTTTGGATTTTTGGCTTCTTAGCGCAAACAGCTTTAGGTAACTTAGATGTACTCGCCTCTCCGAAGTACTTTGGCACTTTTATCAACGATACCAATGTTTTCATCTATATGTTGATAGTGGGTGTGATCGTTAATCTTATCTTGGTTGGCGGTGTAAAAGAAGGAATCGAAAAAGCGGCTAAGTTACTCATGCCAGCGTTATTTGTCATGTTAATTGGCCTTGTCGCATACGTACTAACCCTTGATAACGCAATGGCAGGTGTACGCTATTACATCGTTCCTGACTTCGAAAAAATGAATGCAAGTGTGCTAAATGGTGCGCTATCACAGGCTTTCTTTTCACTGTCTTTAGGTATGGGTATATTGATCACTTATGCTTCCTATATCTCTAAGAAAGACGACATTGTCGGTAGCTCTAAAATGGTTGCTATTACAGACTCATTAGTGGCATTCATTGCCGGTCTGATGGTACTTCCGGCTATCTTTAGTTTTAATCCGAATACAGATCCAAGTAAGTTATCTGACTCTTCAGTATCTATGATTTTCGATTACTTGCCTAAATTGTTATTGGCTTTACAAGATGATATTGGCTACGTCGGTGCCTCAATAGTTGCAGGTACTTTCTTTTTACTGGTTTTCTTTGCCGCGATAACATCGCTAGTGTCAATTGTTGAGGTGCCTACAGCGACTTTGATGGAAGAAAAATGTATTTCACGTAAAAAGGCATTGATTATCTTAGCGTTGACCACAGGTATCTTGACTGTGCTATCTACTATGTCTTTTGGAATGGTGGATTGGCTTACAAGTTTTGTAAGTTATGGCGATGCTCAGAAGAGCTTCTTTGACCTAATCTACGATGTGTTTTACGACACTATTTTACCCTTGAATGGTCTGCTGTTGTGTCTATTTGTTACTTATCGCTGGAAAAAATCTGGTTTGAATGAAGAACTTGCGCAAGGTTCAGAGGGGTACGTAGGCAGCTTTACTGAGAAATATATTAATTTCTCCCTATCTACATTCATCCCGGTGATCCTGTTAGCTATTTTCATTAATACCGTTGCAACTAAATATTTTGCATTCAGTATCTTTGGCTTCTAGCAACGGAACATTTGGTTTGGGCACGATGACATCGGCGTATTAATGCGCCGATGTTTATTCTTCACTAAGCCACTAAAATTTTACGCCCGAATCTAAGTACTGCCCAACTCCTATTGTAAACATCCACAGCCCCCACAGGCTATGCTCTAACACACACACGGCAAGGGAACGGCTGTGTGCGTAAGTATAAGAAAATAGTAGTCCTCCAACAAAAGATAACGCCACGGCTATCCAGTTGTCATAGACGCAGTGAGCAAGCGCAAACACCAATGCACTTAACAAAACTCGGTTGTTTTTATTTGGTAAAATCCTTTTATAGCGATGAAAGAAGTAGCTCCTGAAAATTAACTCTTGTGGTAAGACAGAAAGAATAGGGTAAGCAAATAATAATAATAACCAGTCGCTGGGTGAATTGAGCGGCAGGGAAAACCAATTTCCTTGACTAACTAAACCATAGAGCATGGCTGAAAACATCGCACCTGCGAAAAACGTGGTGAATAAACGTTTTTTGACGGACGAAAACTCTCCCAAACTGGTTAACCTAAATCGTTTGAAATGGGGGTCGGTTAGTAGTAAATGGGTACAGACTGCCATTAAAATGATCAGTGCTGGAAAAAGCCAATTGTTGAGGTGATCACGGAATTGATAAGCGACAATGGGCAGGACAAAGAATACAAATACGAGTTCACACCACCGGTATTGGCTTGCGTTCAAGGCTGGTTCCCCAAAATATTTGGCGGCTACAAGCCGCTATAGTTAGCTCTTACTCATTAACTATAGCAGCTGCAGATGAACCTTGAATGGTTACTCTTCAGGTAAATATTTTTGAATTTTAAACATGGTAAAGAGGAGTGCAACGAAGGTGATCCCAATTAAACCAAAGACTTTAAAGTTCACCCAAAAATCAAGAGAGAAGTGGTACGCAACGTAAAGGTTTAGGCCAGCGATGAAGAAAAGTAATACTGCCCAAAATAGGTTTAATTGGTCGCAGTCTTTTACTGGTAAATCAATATCAATCTCAATCTCGCTTTTTTCCTTCTCAGCTACTGACTTTAAAACCCCTTCGAGTGCGCCTTTTACCAAGTTTTTATTAAACAAGTACCTCGATACGAGTAAAGCCACACCTAAAATTGCATAAATAATAGTGGCTTTCCATTTTATAAATTGCTCATCATGGAAGAAAATCGTCATTCCACCGAGGATCAACGCAATCGCTAAGAATACCCAATGACGTTTTGCGACTTCGCGCTTAGTGATGTATTGGTGTGCAACCTGTATAAGAGAAGCGATGATTAGCACACCCGTTGCCCAAAAAATATCGACAAACTTATAAACCGCAAAAAACAGGATAAGCGGTAAGTACTCAATTAAAAATGACATTTTTTATCCTAACAAAGTTGGTTGTAAGGGTTTTACCAAGATACGGCGAGAACATCAACATTGACTTTCTTTAACGAAACCCATAGCCTGCTGCGCTCATTCAATGGTTCAGAGGTATTTGCATGAATAAGAGCGATTTAGTTACAAAAATGGCGGAAATTAGTGGATTAACAAAGAAAGATTCACAGACGGTGTTAAATGTCATTTTACAGGCCACTAAAAAGCGCTTGTCAGAAGGCGATCAGATGCAAATCAATGGACTTGGGACATTCGCGTTAAGTTATCATCCCCCAAAGCAAGGACGTAATCCTCAAACGGGTGAGACCATCACCATTGAGGGACAAAATAAGGTATTATTTAAGCCTGCTAAAGCCTTAAAAGATAACTTGCGTTAATTCTAAGAAAAGCCAGTGTTAAACACTGGCTTGAAAGTAATATTACTTCTGCGTTGCAGCTTTCATTCGCTCAACAAAGGTTTTTAGCTCAAAGCACATGGTGCTAGGGTCATCCAAGTGTTTTTCGATGATTTTCACCACTGCAGAGCCACTTATCGCACCTGCTGCACCTGAGCCAATCGCATGCTTTACATGCTCCGGTTCAGAAATACCAAACCCTAGCAGTGGCGGCGCAGCATGATATTCGATAAGTTTGGTGATCATCTCTGTTGCCGGCATTTGTGCTGTCGTTTCTGTACCTGTCACGCCTGCACGCGAAAGTAAATAGGTATAGCCACGACCTCGGGTGGCGCATTCTCGTAACGTATCATCGCAGGCATTCGGTGTGGCAATGAAAATTGGCGCGATGTCATTTGCCATTGCAGTGAGCCTAAACGGTTTGGCTTCGTGCAGTGGCACATCAGCAACTAAGATAGAATCCACACCCGCAGTTTTGGCGTCTTGATAAAACTGCTCAATACCACGAGCAAAAATCAAGTTTGAGTAAAGCAACAAACCAATTGGAATATCACTGTTGTAGCGACGAATTTCAGCGATGATCTCAAGACAGTCTTGCGTATTAACATCTTGCTCTAATGCACGGATGTTAGCCGCTTGGATAACAGGACCATCAGCGATGGGATCGGAAAACGGAATACCGAGCTCCAATGCATCAGCGCCACCGTCAATCAGGCTTTTGATGATCTCAATACTGAGTGCCTTATCGGGATCACCAATCGTCACGAAAGGAACAAATGCACCTTGGTTTTTTTCATTTAAGTGCGCGAACATCGCGTCATAACGTCTCATAGTTCACCTCGCTCAGATAGTACCTGGTGGACGTGAGCTAAGTCTTTGTCTCCGCGACCACTTAAGTTAACAACAATCACCGTTTCTTCCGTTTGCGCTTCTGCATATTTTAGTGCGTATGCCAGAGCATGGCTTGACTCTAGGGCTGGAATAATACCTTCGTGTTTAGCAAGCGCTTGAAAGGCATTTAATGCTTCAGTGTCGGTAATGCCAACATATTGCGCGCGGCCTGTTTCATGAAGGTAGGCGTGTTGTGGACCAACAGCTGGGTAGTCAAGACCTGCTGAGACAGAATAAGATTCTTCAATTTGGCCATCTTTGTTCTGCATGATATAGGTATAGGCGCCGTGCAAGATGCCTTTACTTCCTTTACATAGTGCAGCGCCGTGCTCATCGGTATCTAAGCCTTTACCAGCCGGTTCCACCCCGATTAATTTAACGTCTTTTTCATCAATAAAGTCTGCGAACATACCAATAGCATTTGAGCCGCCGCCCACACAAGCGATAACAGCATCTGGCAAACGACCTTCCGCTTTTAGTACTTGTTGTTTCGCCTCTTCACCAATCATTTTTTGGAACTCACGGACAATCGTCGGGAATGGATGAGGACCTGCAGCCGTGCCGAGTAAATAATGTGCCGTTTTGTAGTTTGCAGACCAGTCACGTAATGCTTCATTTACCGCGTCTTTTAATGTGCCTGAGCCGGCGGTAACAGGGATAACTTCCGCACCCATCAAACGCATTCTAAATACGTTTGGTTGCTGACGCTCAACATCTTTAGCCCCCATGTATACGCGGCACTTTAAGCCGAGTAATGAGCAGGCTAGGGCGGTTGCAACACCATGTTGTCCAGCGCCGGTTTCAGCGATGACTTCTTTTTTACCCATACGTTTGGTTAAGAGCGCTTGACCCAACACTTGGTTGGTCTTGTGTGCACCACCGTGAAGTAAATCTTCACGCTTTAAGTACAGTTTGACCTTAGGGTTTTTAACTAAGTTGCGTGTCTTAGTCAGCGGGGTCGGGCGACCCGCAAATTCATTCAAAAGTTGATAAAACTCCTGTTGAAATTCTGGGTCTTTTTGTGACTTATAAAACTCCTGTTCTAACTGCTTTAACGCAGGTACGAGTAACTCGGGCACAAACATGCCTCCGAAGTCACCAAAATAAGCTGAATTACTCATGTCCACCTCAATATTTTCGAATTTGTGTAAACGCGTTAGCGATTTTTTGAGCGCATTTTTTACCAGGCGATTGCTCAACGCCTGAATTTAGGTCAAGACCATCGGCACCTATATTAACGGCACCGTGAATGTTTTCGGGGTTTAGGCCGCCAGCCAACATATAATTGCTCGAACTACGATTTAATAGCTGCCAATCAAACACTTGTCCCGTGCCACCAAATGCGGTGTCGGTTTTGGTATCGTACAATTGCTTGTCTACGCCAGCGAAGGGGCTTGGCAGTGCTGTGTCCACACCCTGTGCTTTCCAAATTTGACAGGTAACTGGAAGTTGTTTTCGCAGGGTATCGATGTACAACTCATCTTCATTGCCATGTAATTGCACTGCACTCAGTTTTAATATTTGCGCATACTCAGCAACTTGCTCAAGCGGTGCGTTAACGAACACACCAACGTACTTGAGCGGTGCGCTATCGGCGACGGCCTTCGCACAATCAATGTCGACATAACGAGGCGATTTTGGATAAAAGATAAGGCCACCGTATACCGCTCCAGCTTCATAAGCTGCTTGCGCATCTTGGCTTCGAGTAAGACCACACACTTTGTTTTCGCCCAAAATCAAGCGTCTGCAAGCAAGTTCTAAGTCCTGTTCAGCCATCAGTGAACTGCCGACCAAAAAGCCGTCACAAATCGGTGATAAGCGTTTCACATCGCGGTGCGTGTATATGCCAGACTCTGAAATCACCACTTTGTCTTCGGGGATTAACTTTCTTAGTTTCTCTGTTGTTGCTAAATCCGTTGATAAATCTCTGAGATCACGATTGTTAATACCGATAAGTTCAGCATCTAACGCAAGCGCTCTTGTCACTTCTTCTTCGTTGCTTACTTCCGTTAAAATCGACATATTAAGTGATTTGGCCACGCTCGCTAGTGCCAAATATTCTTCGTCATTTAATACAGACAACATCAAAAGAATGGCATCGCCACCGTGTAGGCGGGCGAGATAAACTTGATATTCATCAATAAAGAAGTCTTTACAGATCAGAGGCTGATCAACCAGCTTTCTCACCGTGGCAAGGTATTCATAACTGCCTTGAAAGTATTTTTCGTCGGTTAGTACACTAATACATGTCGCGTACTTACGATAAACACTGGTAATTTCAGTCAAATCAAAATGTGAGCGAATAAGGCCTTTTGAAGGTGACGCCTTTTTGCACTCTAAAATAAATTGGGTCCCAGCTTGCGCCAACGCAGCGATAAAGTTAAGCGTGGTGGGGGTTACTTCATCGATAAAGTCACTTAACGGACGCTGCGCCTTGCGCGCTTTTAATTCTTCGACTTTATCGGCAACAATTTTTTCTAATACATTAGCCATTACTCACCTCTACAATGTTAGCCAAGGTTGTCATGGCTTTCTTACTTGCAAGCACTTCGCGTACTTGTTCGCTTGCGGTTTTAAAATCTGTGGCCTTATCGGTTAATACCAACAAGGCTGCAACGTTTGCAATTATCGCTGCATTGTGTGCTGCTTCGCCTTCACCATTTAAAATCGCAAGGCTCGCTTTCGCGTTATATTCTGGCGTATCACCAGCAATAGATTCAAGTGAATAGTTTTCTAGTCCAAAATCGCTTGGGGTAACGGTGTACTGCGTCACTTCACCCTGCTTTACTTCTGCGACTAGCGTTTCGCCGTGTAGGGCAATTTCATCTGTGCCACTACCGTGAACTACCATCGCTCGTTTCGTACCTAAGCGGTTTAACGTTTCGGCCATGGGTAAAACAAGGGCAGGGTCGTAAACGCCGAGTAATTGCACCTCAGGCTTAGCTGGGTTTGCCAATGGCCCGAGAATATTAAATATCGTGCGTGTTTTTAGTTGCGTGCGAACCGGCATGGCATGCTTTACACCAGCGTGGTAATGCGGTGCAAACAAAAAGGTAAAGCCGGTCTTTGCTAAGCACTTTTCTGCAAGTGCGGGGGTCATATCAATGTTGATCCCAAGTGCTTTTAGTAAATCCGCGGAACCTGATTTACTGCTCACGCTGCGATTACCGTGTTTGACCATATTAATACCACATGCTGCGGCGACAATGGCGGCGGTGGTACTCACGTTGATGGTATTTGTGCCATCGCCACCCGTACCACAGCTGTCTGCTGCGAGTAGATTTTGCTTGTCAAATGCGGTGGCATGATCACGCATGGCCTGAGCTGCTCCGGCTATTTCCGCCGCTGTTTCACCTTTAAACTTTAGCGCAAGCAGCGCTGCGGTAAGTTCGATGTCGCTCAGTTGTCCAGCCATAATATCGCTAAACAAGGATTTGGCGGCGTCGAACGATAAATCTTGTTGCTGTAATAGAGGTTGTAACTTTTCCATCGTGCTCTCCTAAGCGCTAAGGTACGCGATACTTTGTTGTAATAGCTGAGCGCCATTGGGGGTCAATATTGATTCTGGGTGAAATTGATAGCCAATTACTTTGTGTTCACTGTGATAGATAGCCATCGGAATGGCCTGATATCTCGCGATCACTTGTAGTGCTGGTGGTACGCTTGTTGCCATCAGAGAGTGATAACGCGCAACAGGGAATTGCGTCCCAAGTCCGGCAAATACCGGATGCTCATCCGCTTCAATAATAGAAGATTTGCCATGTACCGTCTCACCCGCTTTGCCAACTTTACCACCATAACTTTGGGTTAGGGCTTGTTGACCGAGGCAAATCCCAAGCATGGGGAATTTACCTTTACATAGCTCAATTAACGCGAGCAAACAGCCTGCTTCCGATGGCGCGCCAGGTCCTGGTGATAAAACTAATATCACTGGATCAACCTCTGCACACATTTTATTGAAAATGGTTTCGGCAGAGATATTGTTACGATAAACGACCAAGTCGAGTCCTAGCAAACTAAGCTCATCCACAAGGTTATAACTGAAAGAATCAAAATTATCTAAAAAGTATACCTTAGTCATGGTTTGCACCTTTATATGTGGACTGTACTGCTTTAATCACTGCCATGGCTTTAGCTTTGGTTTCATTTGCTTCACTTTGTGGATTTGAATCAAACACAACACCTGCACCCGCTTGCACGTAAGCAACGTTATCTTTTACAAACGCGGAGCGAATGACGATGCAGCTGTCCATGGCGCCATTGCCCATCAAATAACCTACCGCTCCGCCGTAGCTGCCACGACGCTGCTTTTCTGTATGGCGAACCAGTTCTGCGGCTTTAACTTTTGGTGCGCCGACGAGAGTGCCCATATTCATACAAGCCTGATAGGCGTGAAGCGCATCTAAATCCGGCTTTAATTGGCCAACGACGCGCGATACTAAATGCATGACTTGTGAGTAGCGGTCCACTTTCAATAATTCTTTTGCGTGTCGAGTACCTGCAATACTGATCCGTGCGACATCGTTACGAGCAAGGTCAACAAGCATAAGGTGCTCTGCACGCTCTTTTTGATCGTTGCGCAGCTCAAGCTCAATGCGGCTATCTAAATCTGGATTGATACTACCATCAGCAAACTTACCTCGTGGTCTTGTCCCCGCAATGGGATAGACTTCAACTTGGTTACTCTGCTCACAATATTTGAGTGCAGACTCTGGAGATGCGCCAAATAACACAAAGCGCTCATCCTTCATATAAAACATGTAAGGACTAGGGTTTTGTAGTTTGAGCTGTTTATAGGCGGCGAGTGAGTTATGGCAAGGAAGTGAAAAAGTGCGAGAGGGAACGACTTGAAAGATGTCACCGTTGATAATGTTGGTTTTCAACTTTTCAACGTGTTGACAATATTCGTCGTCACTCACATTGACTTTGACGTCTGCACCGCCACTTTGTGGCTCAAACTGAAATTCAGTGATTTGGTCACACTGACTGTTTAGCTCTTCTAGCTGTTTGCCTACTTCAAAACAATTGGCGTGAACCTCAGGGCCATTGAAAACATTACCAATGAGCTCTGTAGTTCGTGCTTGATGATCGATCACAACTAGGGTTTCAGCGAGATAGAAAACATAGTCGGGACAGTCGTTGTCCCCATCTGGTACTTCAGGAAGTTGCTCAAAGTTTGCCACCATATCATAGGCGAATACACCACCTAAAAAAACTGAAAATGGCGTATCTGAGTTACGTTTAATTTCATTTATGCAGGTTCTGAGCGCACTAAAGGCGTTATCCGCTTTTAGTTTTGTATGCTCATCAATGTTACTTTCCAATGCGTTGTACGTGAGCGTCAAGGTATTATCATTGAGGGTCACGTCACAATTTGTGACCTTTTGCGCAAGGTACGGTAGCAACTGAGCACCATTGTTAGACAAGGCTTTAGCAATGACTTGGGCGCCGTTACATTCGAATCGAATCGCACTATCCACAAGCACGATGCTTTTCACATTGTCTTTAGACTCTATTTCTGCCGATTCGAGCAGTAACGAGTTTGCTTTGTTTAAACCTGCGTATAAAGACAGTGGGCTGGCAATATAATCGCGCCTTTGTCTTATGCTGGTGACCTCACCTGGTGTGGTCGTTATATGACTAAAAATCAAACCTCATTCCTCTTAATTTCTAGATATTCTGTTTAGAAAATAAAAAAACCCCCGAAAGCTGAGCTCTGCGGGGGTTATTGTTCAGACACAACAATACCGTCCCGCTAGGGCATCCACCACCACCAAATTGTGTTTACTGTGATATTGTTGTTCATATAAGCCTCTAAAAAGTATAAAAAAACCCGCGACATTGCGCGGGTTGATAAATCGTAGATATAACGAAACACACCCGCTTAGTTCGAGTGCCACCACCAAATGTTTTTTTGAATTTGTTTGTTCATTTGTGAATATTTCGTTGTTTAATCTAAATTAGCTACAGTAAACCCTATTCTTGCTACAAGTGTCAAGGGCAAATATCAGAAAATAACCTAAGGTCGTATCAGTTAACTTGTGATATAATCAAAACGTTGATAATTCATAGAGATAGTTAATACATTTTGATTAAATATGACCTCCATAGCCATACTACTTTTTCCGATGGCCGCTTAGCTGTTGATGAATTGCTTGAGCGAGCAACGGAAAAAGGCGTTGATATTCTTGCAATTACAGATCATGACACGATAGATGCGATCCAGCCTGCCCGTGACTACATTAGCCAAAATAATCTCACGTTAGAACTTATCAATGGCGTTGAAATTTCCACAAAATGGGAAAGCTTTGAGATCCATATCGTTGGATTAAATTTTGACCCTGAGCATGAAGCATTAACAAAGTTACTGCACGAACAGCAGCAAAAGCGAGAAGCCAGAGCAAAAGAAATCGGCGAGCGATTAGCCAAAAAGGGCTATGAGCATGTCTACGAAGATGCCCTTGCGCTTGCCCAAACTGCGCAGATCACCAGAGCGCATTTTGCTCAAGTGCTGGTTGAGCGGGGCGTGGCTAAAAACGTGCAAAGCGTTTTCAATAAATTTTTAGCACGCGGCAAAACTGGGTATGTGCCAAGTCAGTGGTGCGATATACAAACGGCCGTTTCTGCTATTCACGCTGCGGGTGGAGTAAGTGTGCTGGCACACCCTGCTCGATATAAGATGTCGAATAAGTGGCTAAGAAAGTTAATTGCTGAATTTAAAGCGGTTGGGGGAGCTGCAATGGAAGTTGCACAGCCCCAGCAAGCGCCTACTGAGCGCCAATTTTTGGGGCGACTAAGTCAAGAGTTTGAATTGTTAGCAAGCCAAGGGTCAGATTTTCACTTCCCAATGCCTTGGGTCGACCTTGGTCGTAACTTGTATTTACCTAAAGATTGTCAAGGAGTTTGGCGTCATTGGGGAGGCAAAGAGGAATAAGCTTATGAGTCAATTTTTTCATATTCACCCAGATAATCCGCAAGCGCGTTTAATTCGCCAAGCGGCTGATATTATTGAACAAGGTGGCGTAGTGGTGTTTCCAACCGACTCCGGCTATGCGATTGGTTGCAACCTCGGTAATAAGCAAGCTAAGGAGCGGATAGAGCGGATCCGCGGCATCGAAAAACACCATAACTTCACTCTTTTATGCCGTGATCTGTCGGAGCTTTCGACCTATGCCCGTGTCGATAATCAAATGTTTAGGATGATTAAAAATAATACGCCCGGTCCGTACACGTTTATTTTTAAAGGGACGAAAGAAGTTCCTCGTCGTTTGCTCAATGAGAAGAAAAAAACCATCGGGATCCGTGTGACTGATAACCCAATTACTTGCGCGTTGTTGGAAGCACTAGGTGAACCTTTGATGTCATGCTCTTTGATTTTGCCAGGAGAGCAGTTTACTGAGTCTGACCCCGATGATATCCGCATGCGTCTTGAGAAGCACGTAGACTTAATCATCCATGGTGGCTATTTAATCGAGCAAGCAACCACCGTTATTGATATGTCCGAAGACACCATTGAAATTTTGCGTCGTGGCTGTGGCGATACGTCGCCTTTTGAATAACGCATGTTGAGATGACAGAAGCACTCCAACAGAAATTACCGCTGGCTTTTTTACACGGTGAAGCGGTAATTGAAAAGCCGGAAGATCTTTATATTCCCCCCGAAGCCCTAGAAGTTATCTTAGAGACCTTTGAAGGCCCGTTGGACTTACTGCTTTATCTTATAAAAAGACATAAATTAGATATTCTAGAATTACCGATTTTTAGTATTACTCAGCAGTATGTTCAGTACGTTGAAATGATGAAGGACATGCAGCTCGAACTTGCGGGTGAATACTTAGTGATGGCAGCTTTGCTGGCGCAAATAAAATCAAGAATGCTACTACCAAAACACGAAGAGTTAGAGGAAGAGGAAGATCCCAGAGCAGAGCTGGTGAGACGCTTGCAGGAATACGAGCAATTTAAGCAAGCTGGTGAGAATTTAGATGAGATCCCTCGTGTTGAGCGTGATATCTTTGTCGCTCATGCGTTGGTAGACAGTAGTACCGACTCTGAGCCAGAATTCCCAGACATTGAACTGAGGGAATTACTTTTGGCGCTGTCGGAAGTGATGGCTAGAGCCAAGACCTTTGAGCACCATCATATATCCGCAGAAGCACTTTCGACTCGAGAGCGTATGAGCTTTATATTGCAATTGCTACGAGAACAGGATAAGCCGGTAGAATTTGCGCGATTCTTTACCTTGGACGAAGGGCGCAGTGGTGTGGTGGTTACTTTTATTGCCATGCTCGAACTCATTAAGGAGCAATTGGTTGACTATATTCAGTCAGCAACAGCAGCGTCGATTTACCTGCATTTAAAAGGCTAGGGGATGGCTGCAGCCTCTGCTATACTCCGCATTTTTATCTTCAAGCATAAAATATGAAAAGACGCGTTAGCGATGAACAACTGGTTGAATTGGTTGAAGCAGCGATTTTCGTTTCAGATAAGCCGTTATCTAAAAAGCGCTTAAAAGAAACTGTGCTGGAAGATATCAGCGTGTCATCACCGCGTATTGATCAGGCACTGGAAACACTGGTAAATCACTATCAAACTCGCGGTGTAAGGCTGGTTGAGGTTGGTACTGGATACCGTTTTCAAGCTTGCCCGAGCTTGAGCCCTTGGCTAAGTAAACTGTGGCAGGAAAAAGCACCAAAATACTCACGTGCTACACTTGAGACTTTGGCATTGATTGCTTACCGGCAACCAATCACTCGAGGCGAAATAGAGCAAGTGCGCGGGGTCACCGTGAGTTCTAATATTATCAAAAGCTTGATAGATCGCGAGTGGATAAAAGTGGTGGGTTACAAAGAGGTACCGGGTAAGCCTGCATTGTATGCAACGACAAAACAATTTTTAGATTACTTCTCATTATCTGGTCTTGGGGAATTACCTCGATTACCTGAACAACATAATGAGAAAATAGAACAGTTATTAAACGATCCTTCTGTGAGAGAACCATCTGAATGAGTGAAAAACTACAAAAAGTATTGGCAAGAGCTGGCGTTGGCTCAAGACGCGAAATGGAAAAGTATATTGAGTCTAACCGCGTAAGTGTAGATGGAAAAGTTGCCAAGCTAGGAGACCGAGTGGAAGAGACTTCGGTGATCCGTGTAGATGGACATATTGTTAAAATAGAGCAGCAAGAAGAGCGCATCTGTCGCGTACTTATGTATCATAAACCTGAAGGTGAGCTGTGTACTCGTCGCGACCCTCAAGGTCGTCGTACTGTATTCGATAGGCTACCAAAGTTAGATGGTGACCGTTGGATAGCTATTGGGCGATTAGATATCAATACATCAGGCCTGTTGCTCTTTACCAATGATGGTGAGCTAGCTAATCGCTTGATGCACCCAAAATACGAAGTGGAACGTGAATATTCTGCTCGCGTATTTGGTGAAGTAACAAACCAAACGTTGCGTACATTAACCAAAGGTGTTGAGCTAGAAGACGGTCCTGCAAAATTCCTTAAGATTAAGCCACTTGGCGGTGAAGGTCTGAATAAGTGGTTCAATGTAACACTGACGGAAGGGCGTAATCGTGAAGTTAGGCGTCTTTGGCAGTCGCAAGATGTTGAAGTGTCGCGTTTGATCCGTATCCGCTATGGTAAATTGGAGCTTAATAAGCGTTTACCACAAGGTGGATGGGAAGAATTAAAATTAGAAGATGTTAACTACCTACGTAAATCGGTAAGCATGAGGGCCGAGCAGCAAACTAAGTTGTCGGTTATGCCAGAAAAGCGCAAAGACAAGCGCGCGAAAATTAATAAGATCCGCAAAGCAGTGAAAAAGCATAATCAAAGGGTCAAAACCCCAAGAAGAAAGTAATTTAAGCTTTTTATACCAATTAGCTTATTTAAGTGAGCTATTTTGAGGCGAGAAAATCTTGTCGATAACAAAGCAAAAATTTTGCTATTTAGCTGTTCTAAATGAGAAGTTTTTAACGTAGTTAGCGTCAGATTTGCTCCTTCAAATTGATCAAGTATTAAGACTAATTGGTATTAAACACCAGCCTAGTGAGCTGGTGTTTTTGTATTTGATAAGGAGATGCAAATGAAAGAGATGTTTGCTGGTAGTTGTCTGTGTGGTCAGGTTAAGTATCTTGTAGAGGGCAACGCGCAGGGCTTTTATTTATGTCATTGTGAGTATTGTCAAAAAGACACAGGCTCCGCACATGCTGCGAATTTATTTTTTCAAAATGCAGTGCTAACTTGGCTTGCGGGCGAAAAGTTAATAACCCGCTTTATTTTACCGAATACTAAGCACGTTAAAGCCTTTTGTACTTGTTGTGGCTCTGCATTACCAAACCAGCAGCCTGTTGGTTTAGTTGTACCTGCCGGTAGCTTAGATGATGCGCCGAGTCTTACGCCAACTGCACACCTATTTATCGCGAGTAAAGCGAAGTGGGATGAAAAATTAGAGCAAGTGCTGGCGTTTGAAACCTTGCCGAGAGATTAACTTAAGTAATATAACCTGAGCTGCGGATAATTAATGCCTTTCTAGCAGCCAGTTTTAGCGCTAACTGCGTTGAATTCACTTCCAATAGCCAGCTATTGGTGCGTAAATT
>NZ_JAKRFW010000053.1:0-34103 GCF_022347905.1 Pseudoalteromonas sp. Of11M-6
CCGTCTCCACCATTTTGCATGACACACTAGGCATAGCACAATGAGAGCTTAGGTAATCAAACCCGACTCTCATTCTCTACCTCAAACTGCTGAAAAGTCACGCCGTGTATTATGGTTGTCGTTATTGTCAGATGAATTTATCTAGGTTCCAACATCCTTAATCGGTTTGTTGTGGAAAGCATAGCGCACACTGTCAGATTGCTTGGCTTGATACATAGCGGAATCTGCCTGTTGGATCCCAGTCTCGATGTCGAGGTTATTAAACAGACTGACACCGATACTAATCCGACAACTTAGTTTATTGCCTTCAAAGAGATATGGTTTATCTACCTTGTTGATTATTTGCTGGCAGATCCCAACCACATGAGATTCGGCTTGAGGCTGTTGTGGAGATAAATGAGTAATTAAAATCACAAACTCATCACCTCCCCAACGGATCACCACATCATCCTCACGTACGCTAGCACTCAAACGCTGAGCAACCGCCTTGAGTAACTGATCCCCCACATGGTGACCATGCAAGTCATTTACTTTTTTAAAATCGTCAAGGTCCAAAAACAAGATTGCGCTGTAACTACCAAACAGCTGCCCGGCATGGAGTTGCTCCATCAACCCATGTTGGAGAACATGGCGATTCGGTAATTCGGTTAATTGATCATGATACGCCAGCTTCTCGGCTTCAAGATACTCCAACTTACGATCATTGATATCCCGAGATAACACGATAAAACGTGTTTCAGCATGATTATCGCTTGCAGTCACAATCTTACGGGCGATAGAGACTTCAAACCAACGCTCGCCAACAGGCGTAGACAAGTGAATATGGCTGCCGTGTGAATAGCCGTTAACTTTTGCTTCCTGTAATGCCCGCATCACTATTTTAGCGGCTTGCTCTGGCATCACTTCAGTCACCGTATGGCCAATCAATTGTTCTGCAGGCGCGACTAACAACTCAGGGCGGAGTATTCTGGCGTCCCAGTGTCGCCCCTCTTCGTCTAGTTCAAACATCAAGTCCGGCATCGCACTTAATGTCGACGCCAATTCCTCATAGCTCGGTTGCGCCAAAGCTTGAGTGCGGGCCATACGACGATCCTTGACCATGAGGCGTTGCAACATCCTGTTCCATAATTCTATAAACTTGAACTTTGCAATTTGAAACATGCCAATGAACACAGCTCATCTACGGCTATCGTTATAAAATAATATACCAATTTTACGAATAATGACCAATTACCGACTGCATCAAAGAAAATATTTTCAAGTCATTGGCTTCGAAAGAGAAAAGCAATTGACGAATAGATAATAATTCCTATAATCGACACAGCAGCGCTTTCCATGATGGAAGGTCACAAGATATATAAGGATGACTATGTCTTTTTTCAAAAAAGCCCTTGGCGCAGTCGGTATCGGTGCAGCAAAAGTAGATACCATTTTAGAGACCCATCACGCCTCTCCTGGCGAAGAAATTTCTGGAACGGTTAAAATCATCGGTGGCAAAGTTGCTCAAGAGATCAACAAAATAGATCTTAACGTAATGTGTAACTACACGGTTGAAAGAGAAGACAGTGAAGGTGAAACAACGACCATCACTAAAAACCACACCCTTGCTAAATTTCAAATCAACGAACGATTTACTATCGAACCCGGTGATGAAAAGCACATTCCATTTGCGCTTGACCTCGCTGAAGAAACCCCGCTTACCGTTGGACAATCCAAAACTTGGATTGCTACCAACCTTGATATTGATATGGCGCTCGACAAGTCAGATAGGGACTATTTACACATAGTACCTACCGAGCTACAACAAGCGGCTATCGATGCGATGGAAGCGCTTGGCTTTAAACTCTATGAATCAGACTGTGAAGGTATTGATGAAGTATCTTTCTCACGCCTCCCATTCGTACAAGAGCTAGAGTTTAAAACGATCGCAGGTGACTTCCATGGTCGCTTTGATGAAGTGGAAGTGGTTTTCTTTAATCGCGGTGAGCAACTAGAAATTATCTTTGAGATTGACCGCAAAGCGCGAGGCTTTAAAGGCTTCTTTGCGGAGGCGCTAGACCTTGATGAATCAAAAGCCAGATTGCTGATAGATGAAACTGATTTAGAAGACCTAGAAGATGCTATTTATGACATTCTAGAGGCAAATTGCTAAGGTATATTAACCTTGTAGTATCGATAGATTTATATTGATGCTTTGGTGATCGTTGCATTCATACGAATGCAACTTCTATATGAACAAACTCTATTATTATCCCAGTTCACCTAACGCTATGGTTTATATTAATACAAATGTTAAGGTGTATAGATAATAACTCTCTAGACTGATTTATTGTTACAATTTAAGCCCATTTAACATGCCAATCACGGCACGTTTGAGTTGACTTAAGCTCAATAAAACAGCACATTTAAATGAACGGTCAAGGTAGATTAGGTGACAATGAATGTCCAACTTTAGAATTTGGAAACTGGTTAGCCTACTGTGTGTTTTGAGCCTAATGCTGGGCTGCGAATCGAAAGAAGAACGTATCCAGCAAACCATTACACATACACTTCAAGAAGCTTCAACAGCGATAAATACGCTGGGAACCGCCCTTGATAAAAAGCAGGTGAGAAATGCCAACCTTTTGACTGAGTATGGCAAAGTACTTAGTCAGCAAAAACCTCAGCTCAGTGAAATTGCGCAAATTATTGCCCAAGACGCAACAAGCAGTGGAACCTTATATCAGAGTTTATTGACTCGTTATCAGTCCCTCAAGTCCCCCGCTCCAAGTATGAACAGCGACGACATTATCAACCAAGCAGTGTTGTTAAAAGAAGCCGCTTCCATTAGTTTGTTCAATGATGCGCTGACAGATCCAATCAATGTTTTAGCTGATATGTCAGATGGCAAGCTAGCGCGAGTTGGCGCTATTAGTCAGCAGGCGGAACAAGCGGCAAACGGTCAGACCAGCGTCGGCAATCAGCTTGTTGGCAATGCCAACTATGGCGAATGGCAGACTAACTCTAACGGCACTAGCTTTTGGATGTGGTATGGCATGTATCGCATGCTTGGAGATATTGTCGGTGATGTGGAATATGGCCGCTGGAGTAAACATCGCAGATACAGTTACTACAGCGACTATGGCCGCCACAGATACACCAGTTATAAAGGCTACAAACGCCAAACTGAGCTCGCCAAACGTACTCAACAATCGTATCAACGCCAAGGCAAACAATTTACCAGTCCCTATGCCAAGAAAAAATCTGGCGCGTCAGGGTTAAGTCGAAGTAGTCACACCCCATCAGCAGTAACTCGAAGCAGCTATTCTCGAACATCAAGCTACGGCTCTGTTCGCAATAGCTCAAGTAGAACCTCCCGTGGCGTAAGCCGGGGCAAATAGCGCATATATAGCGGAGTTAACACATGTACCAATTTAACGGATTAACAGCTTGGACTTTTCAAGCATTGCTAATAGATATGGCGGTGATCGTCGCGTTATTTGTTAGCTTAAAATACATCAAAGGTTGGGTATCTAACCTTCATGCAAACGATGAAATCACAGAAAAAGACAACTTTGCATTTGGCCTCAGTTTTGCTGGTGGTTTAGCAGGTCTGGCCATTGTAATTTCAGGTATTTCAAGTGGTGCTTTTGCTAGTTCTTTAGCTCAAGAAGCGCTACAAATGGCGGGCTATGGTATCGTTGGTATCATCCTTATCAAGCTCGGTCACTTTTTCCAAGACAAAGTCGCGCTACGCAAGGTAAACCTCCATGACGAAATCGTTAAAGGTAATGTCACCTCAGCACTGATTGACTTTGGCCATGTGGTGAGCGTTGCCATTGTGATCCGCTCAGCTCTACTTTGGGTACTCACAGAAGGCTGGTATGGCTTACCTATTGTGGTTGCAGCCTTCATTATTGGTAATATTTGTATGCTGCTTGTGAGCCAATACCGAGTACAACTATTCAAGCGCACCAACAAAAGTGGCGACTGTTTACAGCAGGCAATCAAAGACAACAATATCGCGGTTGGGATCCGCTACGCGGGCTTTTTAATCGGCTCGGCTCTGGCACTGACTGCAGCGTCCGGTTTAGCGCCGTATGTAGCTGACAATATTAACTCAAGCCTACTTTACTGGAGTATTGCAGCACTGGGTTGCATTGTGCTTTTCATCGTCTTACACCTCGTCATGATAAAAATTATTCTGGCAGGTAAAGATATTTCCGATGAAGTGAACAGACAAAAGAATGTTGGTGTTGCTGCAATCTCAGCCGCGCTTTCTTTTGCGATTGGTACGACTATGGCAAGTTTGTTAGGTGCATAACCCTTGAGCGCATCTGCACCACAAACTTCAGCAAGAGTGACCGGCAACTGGTCGTTGTTTGGTCACGACACCCTACTTATTGGCGTCATGGCCATTTTGGCCGGTTGCGGCCTAATCTACGAATATTTACTCTCTCATTATGCTGGTCGCGTTTTAGGCTCTGTAGAAAGCGCGATTTATGCCATGATAGGCACTATGATCGTGGCCATGGGCATTGGCGCATTTTTAGCGCGCTGGTTTAAAGATCCCTTTACCGCTTTTGCATGGCTTGAAAGCCTAATTGCGCTACTCGGCATGAGCAGTATTTTGGTGATCGCCAGTATTATTGCACTTACCTATACCCTACCCCATACACTTTCTAGCCTTTACAGCTTGCCTCCCGATAGTGTCTTAGATGGCATGCCATTTGCGCAATTACAAGCATTTGCCCGATTTTTACCTTATGTTTTCGGCCTCATTCTAGGCATTTTAATTGGCATGGAAATTCCGCTGATTGCTAGGATCCGTCAACAAGTGTATGGCCGCTTCCTTGAAAATAACGCAGGTACCATTTACGGTGCAGATTATATCGGTGCTGGTGTTGGTGCTGCCATTTGGGTCACGATTATGCTTGCGCTGCCAATAATGCAAGCAGCAGCGTGGACTGCGCTATTTAATATCATTGCAGGACTTATCTTCCTATGGCGTTACCATGCTCATGTCCGCTTCGCTAAGCTGCTGTTTGCTTGCCACTTTGTTCTGCTTGGTATCTTTTTTGTCATCCTGAGCCATGGCTCTCTTTGGATGAAAGACCTCAGCAATGTGCTATACAAAGACAAGGTGATCTATTCAGAGTCAACGAAGTATCAACATGTTGTCATCACTGAGCGATTGAGCCGCGCACAACCGATGCCAATTAACGATTTATTCTTAAATGGTCGATTACAGTTTTCATCTGTAGATGAACAGATCTATCACACTATGCTCGTTTATCCTGCAATGCTGGCTTCTAACCGGCGCGAAAAGGTATTAATCATTGGCGGCGGAGATGGTCTGGCACTTCGAGATGTACTGGAATGGCCTGTTGAAAATGCAACCTTAATCGATTTGGATGGACAACTACTTTCATTATTTGGACTACAAGGGCAGCCATACCCAGCTAGACCACATATCACCAGTCAATTAACCCGCTTGAATGGCAACGCCTTAAACGATCCAAGAGCAACGGTTATCGTTGCAGATGCATTTTTAGAAGTAGAAAAAATGCTCGACCAAGGTAGACAGTTTGACACTATTATTATCGACTTACCTGACCCTAATCACCCTGATTTGAATAAGCTATATAGCGACTACTTTTATAATCATGTGCGTCAATTACTGGCACCTGATGGTGCACTCGCTATTCAGTCAACGTCTCCCTATCACGCCAAAAAAGCGTTTATTAGCATAGCTAAAACGGTAAAACATGCCGGGTTTACGCATGTTGAGCAATACCAACAGAATATTCCCTCATTTGGCCAGTGGGGATGGACAATCGCAACGAGAGCTGGACAACCGGCAAGTGCTAGGATCCGGTCGGTCGAGTCTTTGCCTGTTCCAAGTAACTGGATAAACAAAGAGTATTTACTTGCTACTTTCGCTTTCCCAAATCGCTTTTTTGACGGAGCAAAAGATATTGAAGTCAACCAGTTAGGAACGGGCAGACTATACGATTATTATCGTCAAGCATGGCAAACAGAAGATGAGTTGTATAAAAATTAGCGCACGGCCATTGACATATTATGTCTTACGTGCAACTCTTAACTCAGACATAATATGTCAAAACAAAAAAGGTAAATGAAGATGGAATTAAATGAACTATCAATCAAATTAGCATCATTTGAAACAGAAGGTGCTAACTTCGAATCTTTCTTAATCGCCAATGAAGGCGAGCAAGATGTATTGCAAGTGATTGTTGACGGAAATGACGAATTACCAATTTTTGTGACTCAGACTGAAGAACAACTTGTATGCATTAGTTACCTATTTAAAGAGAATGAGGTAAAGCCTGAGTTGCTAAACGAGTTAAATGAAGCACTATTAAAACTGAATGTGCCGATCCCGCTGAGTGCGTTTGCTAAAATTGATGAGCAGTATGCGATATTTGGTGCTCTAGCCGTTTCCTCCTCAATTGATGAGATCACGCACGAACTGGTCACCCTCGCGGACAATGCAATCGAAGCATTGGAAGCCGTGACTGTGTATTTGAATGAATAATATTGGAGTTGTGAAATGAGTATTTTAAAGAAATTATTTACTGCTGTTCGTGGTGGCGCTAGAGAAGTTGGTGAGTCAATTGTTGACGCAAATGGCATTCGTATTTTTGAGCAAGAAATTGCTGACGCACAAAACGCATTAGCTAAAGCCAAAAAGAACCTAACAGAAGTAATGGCGAAAGAGATGCAGACAAAACGCAAATTAGCTGCACTTGACGAAAGCATTATCGAGCATGAAAACTATGCTGGACAAGCGCTGGAAAAAGGTAACGAAGCTTTAGCGGTAGAAATTGCAGAGAAAATCGGTGAATTTGAAGTTGAGCGCGCAGAGCAACAGCAAGTGCTAGACGGTTTTAGTAAACATGTGATCCTGTTAAAACAGCAAATTAAAGAAGCTGAAAAAACGATTAAAGAAAACCAGCGCCAACTAACAATGGTAAAAACCACAGACAGCGTTCAAAAAGCAACCATGGCAGTAAACAGTACGCTAAATACCAATACGTCATCTATGGTAAATGCACGTCAGTCGCTTGAGCGTATCAAGCAACGCCAGCAAGATAGGCAAGATCAACTGGCTGCAGCAAAAGAGCTTGAAGCCGCTGCAACGGGTGCAGATCTAAAAGCCAAAATGGCAGAAGCTGGAATTGGCTCTACGCAAAAGAGTAATGATATTCTTGAACGTATTAGAGCGAAACAAAGCAACTAATATTTGCCGAATAGAAAAAGGAGGCCTCGCCTCCTTTTTACCCTTTTTGATTATGTAGGTGCATTATGTTTGGCTTTTTTAAATCAAAAAAAACTCCTGAGCGACGACTTACTCATGCAAAAGATCTGCAAGTTGGGGATATGCTCACCATCATTGATTCATTTGCTTACCCTAGCTGGCTCAAGGGGCAAACCCTAAAAGTGGTTGGCGTACAAACTTACCAATTTGAGCGCAGCGCTGCATATGAATTTGTTCTCGAAAGTGATTCAGGTAACATTACTTTTTTGCAAATTGAACAAAGTGACGGTGAGGAATATGCGAATTTTTCTATCAAAATCCAAAGAGAAGACGTCGACGCTATTTTTACGCTTGATGAATTTGCGCGTATTTTCGATGAAGAAGCACTGACCCACATCGACACCCACGCCACTCCAGAGATTTTCGAGCGATTTTTAGGTAAAAGCTATCAACAAAGTGAAGCGCCCTACGTTTGCTATTTTTACGATAGCGATTATCGCGGTCGCGCCTTGCCACGCTATCGAGATGAAAGTGGCGAAGTATGTGAAGTTATCGAGTTACTTAGTCCTGACGAAAAGTTCGCTATCAATATCGAGATCTGGGATGGGGGGGAAACTGACGTGTCACTAACCATGTGTCGCCCACTGAGCGATATTGTTGACCTATTTCCTGGAGCTAACTCGTGACCACAAGAGAAGACAAGTGGAAACGTCAAGAAGTGGCTTTGAGGGCCACACAAATGGCCTTCGACTTAACCACGGAAGTACAAAAAAACATTAAAAAACAGGCGATAGACGAAGAGCTAACGCCATCCGATATGATCAGAAAGATCCTTGATTTAGAAGTTAAATCGAAGAAAACTCGGCAACGCTTATCCTTCAATCTAACCGATGAAGAAATCGCACTACTGGCGGAACGTTTTGGCGTTGACCCTAATGACAAACGGGCCGTAAAGCAACAGGTCGCCAATATGCTACTCAGTCGCTATACAGAAAATAAAGGAAAATAATTGGCTGTATTTATGTAGGTTGTTACTCCATTAACTGCGTATGGCGCTACGTTTATTCAAGCTATATGCCGTAGCGCCCTACACAACAATAACACCGATCACTCTACCGCGAGCAGCTCAACTTCAAACACTAATAACGAACCCGGTTCGATTTTACCTGCAGCACGGTCACCATAGCCTAAGTCTGGACCAATCCAAAAACGGTATTTATCCCCTTCGCTCATCAACTGCACGCCTTCTGTCCAACCTGGGATCACTTGATTAAGTCCAAAACTGATGGGGTGGTCACGCAGTACCGAACTGTCGAATACGGAGCCATCAAGTAAAGTGCCATGATAATGCACTTTAACTTTGCTCGTTGCATTTGGCTGTTTGCCACCGTCAGTTTGAGTGATTATTTCGTACTGAAGACCTGAGTCAGTTTTATGTACCTCTGTGCGCTTTTCGTTTTCTTTCAAAAAGTCAGCCGCTTGAATTCGATTAAACTGCGCAAGCTGCTTTTGTTTCTGACCACCACGAAAAAACACCACTGCAATCACCAGTGCAACGATAACGAGGATAATATTAGTTGTCGTCATGGCTTTCTTCTCCTTTGTCGTCATCGCCGTTTACTACTTTTGCAATACGCTCAAGCTTCGCCATTGCAACTGCATTGATACTGTTTTCGGGATAGCCTTCATCACTTAGCTCTCCTGCAGGTCTATCCATTAACAAGCTAAGCGCTTCATCTACTGTGGCAACGGCATAGACATGGAATAAGCCTTTTTCAACAGCTGCAATCACTTGATCATCTAACACTAAGTTGACTGTGTTAGATTCAGGAACGATCACCCCTTGCTTACCTGTGAGGCCTCGCATTTTGCAGAGTTTAAAGAAGCCTTCGATTTTTTCGTTTACACCACCAATGGCTTGTACTTCACCGTGTTGGTTTATTGAGCCGGTGAGCGCTAAAGATTGATCCACAGGGAGTTGCGTCACCGCCGATAGCAGCGCACAAAGCTCTGCAAGTGATGCGCTATCACCGTCAATAAAACCATAATTTTGTTCAATGGCGATATTTGCACTGAGTGTCAGGCTAAAGTCTTGCGCATACTTGTTACCTAGGTAACCCGTAAGCAGCATCACGCCTTTTGAGTGAATTGACTTACCTAAGTCTACCTCACGTTCAACGTCAATCACCCCGTCAGCACCCGCGTATACCGTAGAGGTAATACGCGCAGGTGTACCAAATGCGGTGTCACCAATATGCAGTACGGTCAGGCCGTTTACCTTACCAATTGCGGTGCCTTCAGTTGCAATCAGGGTATGCCCTTCTTGGATATCGCTGAGCATGTTTTCACTTAACTGTCCTGTTCGATATTCTTTTCCAGCTATCGCTTCATCGATGTGATTAGCGGCAATTTGGTTTACGCCATCTTGCTTGGCATAAAAACTGGCTTCTGCCACCAGCTCCAAAACATCAGCAAAGCGCGCCGAAAGCTTACTGTGGTGCTCCGCTTGGCGATAGCTAAATTTAAGCATACGTGCCAGCGCCGCTGAGCTAAGCTCAATCTTCAAGGTATCATTACAGTATTCCATCACCTTAGTGATAAATTGGTACTGCATTTTGTCCGAGCTTGGTAAATAGTAATCAAAATCGGCCAGCACTCTAAATAGCTCTGCAAACTCTTCATCGTATTCACCAATGGTGTAATACAGGTCTCGCGACCCCAAAAGAATAATTTTGACATCCAACGGAATTAGCTGCGGCTTTAAGGTAAAGCTGCTGCCCACCGAATTGTCTTGGTACGGTAGGTCATTTTTAATTTGGTGGGTTTTTAACGACAGTTTAAGGCCATCCCACACCTGGGCGTTAGCCATGACCTTTTCCGCATCCATGATCAGATAACCGCCATTGGCGCGGTGCAATGCACCGGCTTGAATAGAGCGATAGCTGGTGATCAAATTACCTTGAGAGGTTGCATATTCCACCTTACCAAAAATATTACCAAAGGTCGGATTTGGCTCATACACTACAGGCGCAGGGTCGTCCTCTTTAAACTCAACCAGAATATTGGGCGCAAAAAAGTCAGTGAGCATTCCCTTTGAGTCAAAGTCATCTTTGTTTTCGTCGCTGTTACTACTATCGTCGTCTAGCCAATCTAATACCGCATCGACAATTTCAACCTTGAGGTCTTTAAGATAACGCAGCACGCCAATGTGTGCGGCATACTTATGCTCAAGTGCTTTTAATAGCGGTTTAGTCGCCATTTCAATGGTGGTTTTTTTAAGATTACGCAAGCGCTCTGAGGATTCGCGTTTCCATCTTGGCAGCTCAATAAGCGACTCAATGAGGGCATCTTCTAATGTTTCAATTGCGGTTAAAAAGTGTGCCTGAACATGCTCGTCTAGTGCCGAAAACTCCGTATCACTGAGCTGTTTACCATCGACCACAGGAGCAAAGCCAACTGTCCCTGTATCTTCTATCAGTGCAACACTCATATTCATAGCTTGTTGCTCAACAGCGGTGATCGCAGCATCGTATTTTTGTTCGAATTCTTTATCTAGCGACTTTTTCTTGCGTTGATAACCCGGATTGTCAAAAGCTGCAGGAAAAGTATCTAAGATCTCATCAATAAAGGCGTCAATATCGGCCTCAAGCTGCTTACTTTCGCCCGCCTGCATAAATAGCGCGATAGGCTCACGATGGTCGTCATAGTTATTAACGTACAACCATTCTTTGGGCGTTGGCTTAGTTTTACTGTGCGCCTCGAGCTTGTCTTTCACCATGGTAAAACGCCCCAGCGCCGCTTCTCCCATGACATACACATTATAACCGGGAAGCTCCATTCCCAAGGCAAAGTCTAGGGCGGTTTGAGCGCGCTGCTGGCCAATAAATGGCAGCGCTTCTGGGTAAGGGTTTTGGATACAATTTTCTATGTGAGTCAACGAAACTGATGGCGCGAGCTGGCTCGCAGGCAGTGCTTTTTCAGACGACAATTTAGATTTGGTCATTCTAACTTCTTTGTATTATTCGCATACGTTAGTCTACTCAACTTGGTGCTTCCAAGCTGAGCGCCCACACTTTAGGGCGCTAATGCTTTTCTAGTATATTCCCCATGCCCGCACTCGCTGCAAGCTGGGATCTTGATGGCATAATAAACATCTAATTTATAGCCACAATTCTTACACACTAATTGTCCCAAAGCTATCCATTCACCTTCTTTATAAATGCCTTGGTGTTCAAAATCTTTTAAAAGTGCGGACCACTCAAGTTGAGTTCTATCTTCTAATTGGGATATTTCAAATAAGATGTTAGCTTTGAGCTCACTCCAAGCCGCTTCATCATAGAAAGATTTGTTTTCGAGAAGATGTTCCAAGTCACGTTTTAGATAGTAACTATAATCATCATAGGTTTGTTTGGTGTAGTCTTTCAGTGCGCTCTGCGCTTCCCAGAATCGTTTAGATAAATCGTCAATTTCATGTTCTTTGACGTCTTTGAGCCAATCGGAAAATTGATCCAGCCATTTTTGATAATCCGCCATTGCTACACTCCTGTTTCGCCAATAGATTAAGTGTAGACCAGATATACCATTCATTGTATTAGGGTTTGCTGAACTTGGTGCTCAGCAAACCCATTTGGCTTCAGATTATGAAGCCAAAAGTAATTGCTATTAGCTTAAAAACGATACTTCACGCCAACGGTTGCCGTCGTGCCAAGGCCTTTAATATTGTAGCCACCGTACGTATAGGCTTGTGCGCGAGCTGGGAAGTAGTCTGAGTTAAATAAGTTCTCAATACCAACAAACGCTTGCCAGCTTTGGCCGAATTGATATTGACCACTAAAGTTAACCACGTTATAGCTGTCAATTGGACCTTGATCTCCAACATAGTTGCCTTTATCGTCTCGCTCGAAACGTTTACGGTCGCCGACATGTAACCAGCTTAATGTCATCGATAACGCATCAACTGGCTGCCAATTTAGGTTTGCCGTAAGCTTTGGTGGACTAATTTGTCTAGAGCCAAGATAAGTATCGGCTTCGGTATCTTTACCCTCTACATAGCTATATGTCGCAATAAGTTTTAGCGTGTCGTTGATCTTGTAATCGACAAGTGCCTCATAACCCCAAATTTTTTGTGGTGCTCGAACAGGCTCATAAACTCCGGTTACTTCATTGAATTTATTCGTTGTGCCAAACTCAGATGTACTTCTATATGCCGCAAATTCAAATCGTAGCGTCTCAAATTGAGAATTAAAGCCGATTTCGTAGTTATCAACAATCGATGCTTCTGTTTGAATTTGACCAATGTCTTCTACCGTTGCACTGCGCAGCAGACGGCCAATATCAGAGATATCAGAGCCTTGCGAGTAACTGGCGAATGGGCTGAACTTTTCATTTGCGTTATATTTAATACCCACGTTGTAAGTTGTGGCGTCATAGTCAATGGTGTCACCTTTCACGTTAAGTGGCACAGAGCACTGATCCGCTGAGCGGCAAAGTTTTAGTGTTTGGTAATCAGCTACCGCAAGATCAATACTTCCTTGTCTCACTCCCGCTTTTAACACTAGGTCATCGGCAACAATCCACTTGGTCTGTAGGTAACCTGCGATGCTTTCCATGTCCATTTCCGGCACCCAAATACGACCATCAACAAGTGGCTGTGAGGTCACATCATTCAACGCATCAATACCATAAATGAAGGTAGCTTGGACATTGTCAAAATCAACCAAGGTATTAAATGTTGCACGCGCGCCCTTTTTTTCAGAGCGGATGATAGATTGACCGCCAGTGTATCCTTCATCAGGGTTTGCTAAGCTTGGAGAGAAGAAGAACACGTTCTCAATGTCTTGCATATACGCATCAAGCGTCATTTGTGTATTAGCAAAAACTTCTATATCGGTGTATTTCAAAGTAATGTTTTCATTACCTTCAGGACCTTGTGGCTTACCTTGTTTTTGCTGAGCTGGTGGCACGTGAATAGCGTAAGATTTTTCACCTAAATTGATGTTACCAAATACATCACCTAGGTCCGTTTTTTGCTGTGAACTGTAGAAGTTATAGCTAAATTGCAGTTGCTTGTCTTCGTCAAAGTCATAGCCCAGCTTAGTGAAGTAGTTTTCTGTCACGGTATCCGACAGACCATACTGTAAACCCAGAATATCACCTTCTGCATCACGCTGAACACCGTTTTCTTCATAGCTTGCCGTGACTAAATAACTAAATTGGTCAACGCGGCCATTAATCGCGCCCGCAATTCGAGCACCCACACTCTCTGCAAGTTTTACTGCGCTAAAGCGGCTAGATAGGCTAATTTCACCTTCTGGTTTGCCATCGCTTTTAGCCTGCTTGGTGATGTAGTTAATGATCCCGCCTGAAGCACCATTACCATAAATTGAGGTTGCCCCTTTGATAACTTCTATACGAGCGATGGCACTTGGATCGAGTGTTTTTACACCCAAAGAACCATTTCGCAGTGGTGTAGACTGAGGTACACCGTCAATCATCACCAGAGGCGCACGTCCACGCAACGATTGCCCAGTATTACTTGAACTACCCGTATCCGGAGCAAGACCAGGAACAATTTGAGATAACAAACTTTGTAGTTCTGGATTTACTTTTAAATGATCTTCGATTTGCTTTTGATTAATAATCGTAATGGAGGCAGGCACTTCATCGATGCTTTCAAACACACGACTGCCCGAGACCACGATATGCTCCATATCTGCAGCTTGAAGATCTTTAACATTGGTATCGTCTGCAATGGCTGCTGCGCTAACAGCCAACGCTACCATACTGAGAGTAGTTTTTAACATGGTTATCCTTGCTGGATTTAGAATAATAATGATGTAAAAAGCGGCAATATAATATTGCCAAACCTCTGTAAAAACAAGATGAATGTGAATAGTTTGCATTACCTTTTAGTGCAAGACCACCTTACTTTACATCGATTTTTGCAATTATATCCACATAACAGTAACTTAGAGTGAAGTTAATTACCGCTTCCTACGATGACGTTGCAGCCAAAAATACAGGCCGGATACCGTGAAAAAAGTCGGAACTAAGGCAAGTATTAACCAGACAAATTGCACGATGGGTCCTGCAAAATCACCAATATGAAACTTGTACTTAAAGTTCCAAACTTGCGTAGCAACTCCGGCTTTTGACGCATCATATTGCGCCACCACCTCACTGTTATAAGGGTTTACCCAAACCCAGCTATAGGCATGACTTTCGCCTGGGTTTTGAACTCTGTAAGCGATGCTGTCGGACGCTTTATCAGGCATATAGATACGGAACAGCTGACTGTCTGGGAAGATAGATTTCGCACGTGTTGTAGCGCTATTTAAATCATAGGGTAAGCCGTGAAAATTAACCGCAATAGTGGGCGGTTTTGGTCTTGCTTCGACCTCATCAAAGCTCAACCACTCAACCACAGCCTTAGTTTTCGGCTGCCAGTTAAACGCCATACCACTGAAGGCAATGAGCAGCATAGGTAAAAGCAAATATACCCCCAGTACGGTGTGTAACTGATAAAGCAGGATCCTTAGCTTAGCTTTTGGTTTTATCACTAGCCGTTTCAAGCGATTTTTAGGCTTTACCCAAAGATAAAAGCCCAACACTAACTCAATAATGAGTACAAGTGCACAAATAGATACCCAATCTCTAAGCGGCTTTTTGTTGTCAGCATCTTCAAACAACAACCAACGGTGTAGCGCCATCGTAAAGCCATATATCGTAGAATAATACTCGTAGCGATGAAGGATCTCGCCACTGTAGGGGTTAACGCTAACATAATCACCGCTAGACAACTTCAGTTGCCACGCCAAATCCGGTTGCTGCTCAGGCATAAACAGTGAAACTTTTTCAGCGGTTGTAGATTCAATAAAAGTTACTATTTGCTCTACCCCAAGAGGCTCAGACTGTGGCTCAACTCGCCACAACTGAGGCTGAGTAAGATATTGAATATCTTTGGCATATATAAGCAGTGCCCCAGTTAAGCTTAAGCAAATAATAAATGCACCAGCCACCAGCGCCATTACTAGGTGAGCACGGCGTAACCACAATTTTATCAAGGGAATTCTCAAACTTCTTTCGATATTTAGCAATAGTAAGTGATAATAACTCTTACTTGCAACAGCACAAAATTTACCCTTTTACCGCTGCAGATCTTCGCGTAGTTTATCTCCACTTCGGCACCACCTTTAGTCCGCGGCAATCGACTAAAATAATTCCACTTTAGGTGCTGTGATTGCTGGCCAATTTCGGGTATGCTATCGAGCAATTTTCTATTAATTTTGCCAGATGTTTGGAAACCTAGATGCAAGAGCAATATAACCCGCAAGATATCGAAGCCAAAGTACAGTCGTACTGGGAAGAAAACAATACCTTCAAAGTTGTCGAAGACGAAAGTAAAGAGAAGTACTACTGTCTCTCAATGTTCCCATACCCAAGTGGTCGCCTCCACATGGGTCACGTACGTAACTACACCATTGGTGATGTGGTTTCTCGTTTCCAACGCCTACAAGGCAAAAACGTTATGCAACCTATGGGTTGGGATGCGTTTGGTCTTCCAGCTGAAAACGCGGCAATTAAAAATAATACCGCACCGGCGAAATGGACCTACGAAAATATCGACTACATGCGCAACCAGCTTAAGTTACTTGGTTTTGGTTACGACTGGGATCGTGAAATCGCGACTTGTCACCCTGAATATTATAAGTGGGAACAGTGGTTCTTCACTAAGCTTTACGAAAAAGGCTTAGTATACAAAAAGATGTCAACGGTAAACTGGGATCCTGTTGACCAAACGGTACTGGCAAATGAGCAGGTAATTGACGGCCGTGGTTGGCGCTCAGGTGCCATTGTCGAGCAAAAAGAAATTCCACAATGGTTTATTAAGATCACCGATTATGCACAAGAGTTACTGGATGACTTAGACAAGCTTGACCACTGGCCTGAGCAAGTTAAAACCATGCAGCGTAACTGGATTGGTCGCTCAGAAGGCGTTGAAATCGACTTTAAACGTGCTGACAACGACGAAAGCTTCACCGTATACACTACCCGCCCTGATACCTTTATGGGCGTGACTTATGTAGCAGTTGCGGCAGGTCACCCAATCGCTCAAGAAGCGGCGAAAAACAGCGAAGCAATCTCTCGTTTTGTTGAAGAGTGCAAGAACACCAAAGTTGCCGAAGCGGATATGGCAACAATGGAGAAAAAAGGCATCGCAACTGGCTTTACGGCTATCCACCCACTCACAGGGCAAGAAGTGCCAATTTGGGTAGCTAACTTTGTACTGATGGATTACGGCTCAGGTGCCGTGATGGCAGTACCGGGTCACGACCAACGTGATTATGAGTTTGCAACCACTTATGGCATTGAGATCAAACAAGTTATTCAGCCTCTAGCCGGCGCAGAAGTAGAAGCCAATCTGGCTGAAGCAGCGTTTACCGAAAAAGGCACGCTTATCAACTCTGGCGAGTTCGATGGCCTAGACTTTGAAGGCGCCTTTAACGCCATCGCGACTAAATTAGAATCACTTGGCGTAGGTAAGCGTAAAGTAAACTTCCGTCTTCGCGATTGGGGTGTGAGCCGCCAGCGTTACTGGGGTTCGCCAATCCCAATGTTAAACAAAGAAGATGGTTCTGAGCTTGCGGCACCTGAAGACATGCTCCCTGTTCGTCTACCTGAAGACGTAGTCATGAATGGGGTAACTTCACCGATTAAAGCAGACCCTGAGTGGGCAAAAGCAACAATAAATGGTGAAGCGGTATTCCACGAAACCGATACATTCGACACCTTTATGGAATCATCTTGGTACTATGCACGTTACTGTAGTCCACGCTACGATGAAGGTATGCTTGAACCAGGTGCTGCAAACTACTGGCTACCAGTAAACCAATATATTGGTGGTATTGAGCACGCTATCTTGCACTTGTTGTACTCGCGCTTCTTCCACAAGTTGCTACGTGATTTCGGTTTAGTGAACTCTGATGAGCCATTTGAGCGTCTACTATGTCAAGGCATGGTACTTGCGGATACTTACTACCGCAAAGACGAGAAAGGCGGCGACATTTGGATCGCACCAACTGACGTATTAACTGAGACTGACGACAAAGGCCGCATCACTAAAGCGTGGCATAAAGAAGACGGCGAGCCGGTATTCTCTGCAGGCATGAGCAAAATGTCTAAGTCGAAGAACAATGGTATTGACCCGCAAACGGTTATCAAGCAATACGGCGCTGACACCGTTCGCTTATTCATGATGTTTACGGCTCCACCAGAACAAACGCTTGAATGGTCTGACTCAGGCGTTGAAGGTGCGCACCGTTTCCTTCGTCGTATTTGGAAATACGCAGTTGACGTAAAGCAAGCTGGTACTGCCGAGCTTGATTTAAGCAAACTAAATGCAGCGCAAAAGACGCTACGTCGCGATATCCACAAAGCCATTGCAAAAGTGACAGACGATATCGAACGTCGTCAAACGTTCAACACGGCAATTGCGGCGGTGATGGAGCTTTCAAATAAGCTTATCAAAGCGCCACTGAGCGATGAGCAGGACATTGCACTAGCAAACGAAGCGCTAGAAGCCATGGTGATCATGCTTGCGCCTATCACACCGCACATGTGTCACGAGCTATGGGCTGAGCTTGGCAAAGCTGGCGATATTCTTGATGCGGCATGGCCTATTGTCGACCAAAGCGCGCTAGTTGAAGATGAAAAGCTTATCGTTGTACAAGTCAACGGCAAGCTGCGCTCTAAAATCACCGTGGCGGCAGATGCAACGCAAGAACAAGTTGAAGCCATTGCATTTAGCGAAGAAAACGTCACTAAATTTACTGACGGCAAGACCATCCGTAAGGTGATTTATGTTCCTGGTAAACTACTTAATGTGGTTGCAAACTAAGATGCGTAGCCTATTTTGGCACACCAGCAAGCTAGCAGTTTTGCTAGCTTGCTTCTTCGTGGCGAGCTGCGGTTTTCACCTCAAGCAAGCCTCTTACCTTCCTGACGATCTAAAAGAAATCACCTTAAGTGGTGACGACAAGCGTTCAGCCTTATTTGAACAGTTACAGTCTGATCTTCAGCGCGCTCAGGTATCCCTTACACCAAAAAATACCAAGCAAGCTGCTGAGTTGTACTTGTACAATGACTCACTTGAACGTCAAACACTCAGTTTGTTCAAAAATGGTCAGGTTGCTCAGTATGAACTGGCGTATCGCGTGTCGTATCGATTGACTCGTCCGGGCCAAGAACCCGTTAAACAAATGTTCGAGCTGTATCGTAACTATCAAGACGACCCAGACAACGCGCTAGCAAAGGCAAAAGAGCTTGAGCTAATCCTAACCGAGATGCGCCGTCTTGCAAGCCAACGTATTATTCGAGAGTTGTCGCAACTGTAATGCGTTGTTATGCCAATCAACTCTCCAATTACCTAAGTAAAGGGCTTGCCCCTTTTTATCTGGTCTTTGGTGAAGAACCCTTTCAGCAAGGCGAATGTGTACTTGCCATACGAACCGCAGCCAAGCAGCAAGGCTTTGACGAAGTCATTAAATTTGCTCTACTTCCGGGATTTGACTGGCAAGAGCTCAGTGCACAGTACAACAGTATGTCTTTGTTCAGTGCACGTACGCTCATCGAGTTCGACTTTAACGAGCAAAAAGTTCCTACCCAAGGTGTTGCGGTTTTAAAGTCTTTGGCCGAACAGGTCAATCCAGATGTCGTTGTTATTTTTAAAGGGCTGGGCGCGGGTCAAGACATTCAACGCACCGCTTGGTTCAAAGCATTAGAGCCTAAAGGCCTGTTCGTCCCTTGCTATGCGTTAACGGGCCGTCATCTTGAGCGCTGGTTTGATGATGAATGTAAGCGGCTGAAGCTGTCTGTGTCACCACAAGGCAAGCGCGCCCTCCTCGTCGCCACAGAAGGCAACTTGCTTGCAACGCATCAGGAGCTCGAAAAGCTCTCCTTACTATTTGGTAAAAACCCGGTTGATGAACAGCAATTGCTGAGCGGCTTATTAAATCAATCTAAGTTCGATATTTTTGATTTAAATACCGGATTGCTAAGTGGCAACCCTAAACAAATCATCAAAGTATTGAATAAGCTCGCCAGCGATAATGTAGAGCCCGCGAGTATTCTCTGGACCTTGCAAAACCAAGCACGCACCCTACTGGGTGTTAAAACCTTGTGGCAAACAGGCACTACGCTTGCGGATGCCTATAAAAAGCATAATGTCTGGAAAAATCAGCAAACCATTACGCAACAAGCGTTAGACAGATTAACGCTAGAGCAGATGAAACAGTTGCTCTGTATGATGGCAGACTTTGATACCGCATATAAAGAAGCAAGGCTCACTGCGCCATATCAAGCTCTAGCACACATAGCGCTGGCCTTTGCCACCCCCATCGCAATGCCGTTACCAATTAGCCAGAGTGAGCATGTATGATTGCTTTGTTTGGTGGTACTTTCGATCCTCCGCATTTAGGCCATTTAAATATGGCGATGCGCTGCGTCGACGAGCTAAGTCTGGCTGAGTTAAAGTTTTTACCTTGTGCCATACCGGTTCATAAACAAAAGCCTAGCATCAGTGACGAGCATCGCCTAGCGATGCTTGCAAATTTGCTAGCAGGGCAACAAAAGCTGGTTATTGATAGACGTGAGCTTGACCGACAAGGACCTTCTTACAGCCTGCTAACACTGCAAGAGCTGCGTAACGAATATCAGGATCAGCCGATTTTATTTTTAATGGGTATGGACTCATTTAATAGCCTGCACACTTGGTATCAATGGCAAGAAATTACAAAGCTGTGTCATCTGGTAGTGTATCAACGCCCAAAAGAACATTGCTCACCAGATGCTAAAGTCTCGGCTTATTTAGCCAAAGCACGCACAGATAGCTCAAATAGACTCCAAACCACCAAGGCTGGACACTGCTATTTCCTTCACGGTGAGCAAAAAGACATTGCATCGAGTACAATAAGAGCTGCAATTGCACAGCATGACAAAGAATATTTGGAACATTGGCTGCCCGCTTCTGTCATAGATTATATAAATAGCCATGGCTTGTATGCTGATTAACCCCATAAAGCATGTTAAAATCGCCGATTATTTGAAATACAGAGACAAAAACTTGGATTCACAACAGTTATTAGATTTCGCGCTAGACAAAGTAGATGATATGAAAGCGCGTGATATTGTAAAGCTCGACGTTCGCGAAACTTCTTCAATCACCGATTACTTAGTGATCTGTACAGGCACCTCAAAACGCCATGTACAATCGATTGCCGATCATGTCGCAAAAGAAGCACGTCATGCTGGAGAAACACCTATTGGCCAAGAAGGTCAGGACATCGGAGAGTGGGTATTGGTTGATTTGGGTGACGTTGTTGTACACGTGATGCAAGACCAAACCCGCGACTTTTATGACTTAGAAAAGCTGTGGGGCTAATGTGAAGATCCAACTCATTGCCGTAGGTACCAAAATGCCGAAGTGGGTTGAAACTGGCTTCACTGAATATCAAAGACGCTTCCCCAAAGATATGCCACTGGAGTTAATTGAAATTAGCGCCGGCAAACGGGGGAAAAACGCAGATATTAAACGCATTTTGCAACAAGAAGGTGAAAAAACCTTAGCCGCTATTCCAAAAGGCAATCGGATCGTAACCTTAGAAGTGACTGGCAAGCCATGGGATACACACCAACTTGCGAGCAATATGGAAAAGTGGCAGCTGGACGGTCGCGATGTTAGCTTACTGATTGGCGGCCCTGAAGGGCTTGCACCAGAATGTATTGCTGCGGCTGAACAAAAATGGTCATTATCAAACTTAACCCTACCCCATCCTTTGGTGCGTATAGTGGTTGCCGAGAGCTTGTATCGTGGCTGGAGTTTAAATAATAATCATCCTTACCACAGAGAATAATAATGATAAAAAAACGGCCGACGATTAGGGATCATTCTGCCGAGGCTAACCTCTTCGCGAGACGGGCCTTTGTCGGCTTTGTTTTTGTCGTTATTATTGTTGGGGTCTTGTTTCACAACGTCTACACGCTTCAGGTAACCGAGCACGAGACCTATCGTACCCGCTCAAACGATAACCGTATAAAAGTCATACCGGTCGCCCCTAATCGTGGTCTGATTTACGACCGCAATGGTGTCTTGCTCGCCGAAAACCGCCCCGTTTACAACCTTGAAGTGATCCCAGAAGATGTCGAAGATCTCGAAGCATCATTAGCTTCTGTACGTCAACTCATCGAAATTTCTGAGCAAGAAGTAGAAGATTTCAAAAAGGAAATCAAGCATAACCGCCGCTTCAAAAGTCAAGTACTAAAGGGCCGCTTGAATGAAGAAGAAGTTGCAATTTTGTCGGTGAACCAACACCGCCTGCCTGGCTTTAGCGTTGAAGCTCGATTGTCCCGTTATTATCCTTATGGCGATACCCTCACTCATGCCCTTGGCTATGTCGCGAAGCTCAATAAAGAGGAACTCTTTGACTTAGAACTAGAAGGCAAAGACACTAACTATCGTGCCACCCATGATATCGGTAAACTCGGTGTCGAGAAGTTTTATGAAGAACAGCTGCACGGCATTGTGGGCTCTCGCCGCGTCGAGGTGAATAATCGCGGCCGTATCATTCGCACATTAAGCATGGAAACGCCGCAACCAGGTAAAGACTTGGTACTAACGCTTGATATCGGCTTGCAACAAATCGTCCAGCATGTGCTAAAAGACACCCGAGGCGCGATCATCGTTATGGATCCACGCGATGGCGGAATTTTAGCGCTCTATTCTAACCCAAGTTACGACCCGAATCTGTTCGTTCACGGGATCAGCGGCAAAGACTACCGAGCCTTGCTCAACCCAGACAGACCGCTTATCAACCGTGCAACTCAAGGCCGTTATGCACCTGCTTCCACGGTGAAACCCCATCTCGCTGTGCTTGCGCTGGAAGAAGGTGTTGTCACCGAAACAACCAAAATTTGGGATCCTGGCTTTTTTCAAATTCCCAATGTAAAACATAAATGGCGTGACTGGCGTCCTTGGGGTCATGAGCATGTTGATGTGTATAAGGCTATTGAGCAGTCTTGTGATACCTATTTTTACGAAACCGCATATAAACTCGGCATAACTAAAATTAGCGACTTTATGAACCAGTTTGGCTTTGGTGAGCTTTCGGGTATCGATATTCATGAAGAAACCTCCGCCATTTTGCCATCCGTTGAATGGAAAAGAGAACGTTTTAAAGAGTCGTGGTATCCAGGAGATACGATTTCTGTTGGGATAGGACAAGGCTACTGGACTGCTACTCCAATGCAAATAGCGAACTCGCTGAGCATTTTGGTCAATAAAGGCATACACCGCCAGCCGCACTTAGTACAAATATCTAAGCAAGACACTGAAGTAGAACAATTATTTACGGAAGAAAAACCACCCGTTGTGTTGAAAAATCCTTATCACTGGGATATCGCATTAAAAGCCATGCACAACACAGTAAAAATAGGTACCGCGAAAAGCGCATTTAAGGGCGTGACCTATGACCACGCAGGTAAAACAGGCACCGCACAAGTTGTCAGCATTGCTCAGGGCGAAAGGTACGATGCCAAAAAGCTAAAAGAAAAACACAGAGACAATGGTATCTACGTAGGTTTTGCACCTTTTGATGACCCTCAAATTGTTATCACTGTGGTTGTCGAAAACCAAGGTGGTGGTAGTGCTATCGCAGCGCCAATGGCAAGACAAGTGATGGATTATTACTTTTCAGCCTACCCGCTTGAGAAGGAGCAACAGCAATGAGCCCGCTGAATAAGCCGCGTTCGCTATTTGAAAAAGTCCATATCGACCTACCATTATTTACAGCCTTGCTCACTATGATGATTGGTAGCCTTGCGATTGTTTATAGTGCTAGTGGACAAGATATGGGCATGATGATGCGCCACGGCACACGCATGTTTGGTGCATTAGTTGCCATGCTATTTATGGCGCAGTTTTCCCCTAATACACTTAAGCGTGTGGCAATTCCCGTTTACCTCTTAGGTCTTGGCATGCTCGTCGCCGTGCTGTTTTTTGGAGTCAGTAGTAAAGGGGCTCAGCGCTGGCTCGACTTAGGTGTTACGCGCTTTCAACCTTCTGAAATAATGAAGCTAGCAGTGCCCATGACGGTCGCTTGGTTTATTGGCCGCTCTCACTTACCTCCTAGTATTTTGAATTTAACAATCGGTTTTGTGATTGTGTTAGTACCGACCATCCTTATCAAAGAGCAACCCGACTTGGGTACTTCTATCTTAATCGCCAGCTCTGGTATTTTTGCGCTCTTTTTAGCTGGGTTAAGTTGGCGTTTAATCGGCTCTGGTTTATTACTTGCGGTCCCCGGTGGCTATGCGTTTTGGCATTACGGAATGCATGCCTATCAAAAGCAACGTGTTCTGACCTTTTTAGATCCAGAAAGCGACCCGCTGGGCTCTGGTTACCATATTATCCAATCGAAAATTGCGATAGGCTCCGGTGGCGTGGAGGGCAAAGGTTGGCTACATGGAACACAATCTCAATTAGAGTTTTTACCCGAACGCCATACCGACTTTATCTTCTCGGTGTTGAGCGAAGAATTTGGCTTGTTGGGTGTCACCATTTTACTCAGCTTGTATCTTTTTATAATTGGTCGCGGATTGTATATCGCAGTGCAAGCACAAGACGCTTTCAGTAAGCTGCTTGCAGGAGCACTGACGTTGACCTTCTTCGTCTATGTCTTTGTAAATATCGGAATGGTTTCTGGTCTCTTGCCAGTAGTCGGTGTACCTCTGCCCCTAATTAGCTATGGTGGCACATCGATGGTGACCTTAATGGCCGGTTTTGGCATTATTATGGCAATCGCAACAGATAAGAGGATGTTGTTAAAATAATGACAGTTCGTATTACCCTAATTTCAAAACAGGTTTTAGTATTTGCCCTGTTAAGCGTGCTCAGCGCTTGTGGAAGTCGCTATCATATTCGCCATGATAAAGCGCCACTGCGCGAACCTACCGAACTGGAAATGCAAGATGCCATTGTCACCAATGAGAAAAAGAGCGTGAGTGCCAATCGCCCCTACACTGTTCTTGGTAAACGTTACACACCAATCTCAGACGAACATGGGTATCAACAACAAGGCATTGCCTCGTGGTATGGCCGTAAATTCCATGGCTACCACACCTCCAATGGTGAAATTTTTAATATGTTCGATATGACAGCGGCACATAAGACGCTGCCACTCCCTAGCTTTGCTAAAGTAACAAACTTAGACAACGGACGCTCTGCCATCGTTAGAATTAACGACCGAGGTCCATTCCACGACGATAGATTAATCGACCTGTCTTACGCTGCCGCCTACAAGCTAGGCTATCACCTTCAGGGTACAGCGCGCGTTAAGGTCGAAGCCATTACTCTATCGCGCGAGTCTCCAAGGCTAACCTATGTACAAGTTGCTGCTGGCAGTAAACTTGAGAACATACAGTTATTAGCAGGTCAGTTAAAACAAGAATTGGGGTTAGGTACACCCATCACGTTTGAAAACAACCTGTACAAGCTTAGAGTCGGCCCAATTACCGACGACAATCAAGCACAATCTTTACTAAAAACCTTACAACAAGGTCAATTTAGTCGTGCTTTCTTGCTTTACAGTGAGCAGGAACTTTAGAATAACCGCAATGAATGCCGATAAACAAAAAAGCGAGCATAATGACTTCTATCAAACCAAAAATCGTTAAAAAAGTCCTTGGACTGGTGTGCACTTTCTCTATTATGAGTGCCAGTGCACAAATTATTCCTTCACCGCCGCAAATCAATGCGAAAGGCTATTTCCTTGTAGATTTCACAACAGGAAAGGTGATTGCAGAGGGTGAAGCCGATACTAAGCTAGCGCCTGCAAGTTTAACCAAAATGATGACCAGTTATGTTATTGGTACTGAAATCGCGGCAGGTAACATTAGTCCATCTGATCAGGTCACCATTAGTGAAAAAGCATGGGCTAAGAATTTTCCCGGTTCGTCGGTGATGTTTATCGAAGTCGGTAAGCAGGTCAGTGTCGATGACTTAAACCACGGGATCATTATTCAATCTGGCAATGATGCTTGTGTTGCAATGGCCGAGCACATTGCTGGTAGCGAAAGTGCGTTTGCCGATCTGATGAATGCACATGCTGAAAAGCTAGGCATGACGAATAGTCACTTTATCAATAGCCATGGCCTAGACACCGATGAGCATTACACCACTCCAAGAGACATGGCGACTCTAGGTGCCGCACTTATTCGTGATGTACCTGACGAATACGCTTTATACAAGAAAAAGTCTTTTTCATACAATGGTATAAAGCAATATAACCGTAACTCACTACTTTGGGATGCAAGCCTTGAAGTGGATGGCATTAAAACCGGCCACACCTCAGATGCAGGCTATAGTCTAGTTACTTCAGCGATTAAAGATGATATGCGTCTTGTTGCAGTAGTCATGGGCACAGAAAGTGAGCGAGCACGTAAAGTTGAAAGCAAAAAGTTGCTTAACTACGGCTTCCGTTTCTTTGAAACCATTACTCCTTACCAAGCTGGTGACGCTTTTGCCGATCAGCGCGTATGGATGGGTAACAAAGAAACAGTATCGCTTGGCATTATGGAAGACACACCAATCACTATCCCACGTGGTCAAAGCAAGAACTTAAAGGCTAACTTTGAGTTAGATAAGACGCTCGAAGCGCCGCTAGCAAAAGGCACTAAAGTTGGTACTTTGTTCCTACAACTTGAAGGTGAAGACGTAGCACAATACCCGCTGGTTACGCTTGAAGAGATCCAAGAAGGTGGATTCTTTAGCAAGATCTACGACTACCTACGTTTACAGATCTCGCAGTAATTCCTTATCTGATAGGCCAGCCGAGACAGACTGGTTGGCTTATCTTTTCTATAAAGCTTATTTATTTCCCTTCACTTTCCTGACATTCATACTTTCTAATCTAGCCCCTTTTCAACATACCACACGGCTGAAAACTCACTTTAAGTTTACAATTTAAAAACAATTTGTAATAATCAGTTTCGGGTACAAACTCGAATTATAAATAAAAGGATATTTAAGTGATGATGGCGACAATCGCGGTAATAATGATGAAGTGTAGAAACTCCTTGTGACTGTGGAAATAATGACAGCGGTCCCAGTAGCTCTTCGGAGATTTTTGTTCAGCAGAGTATCCTGACTTGTACCGGTGATGACTGTTATGAATGAGAAGAAGTAGAGAGATGTTAATCTAAAAGGTGATTCACAAAAGGCTTTCCTATGAACTACATAGATCATATATACCTAAAACCAGGCTTACCAGTAGCCAAGTTGACTATTGCAGTATTACTGCTTTTCTCTGCTATTTTATACAAGTCAAGCCTGCTTTTATATATTGGTTTTTATATGGCGCTAATTGTACCTGCTTGGGATTTATTATCCGTAGTGGCAAAAGAACAAGGAGCTTGTGCAAAAGTTACGCTCATAACTTACTGTAAACAGCACTGGATACAGTTGCTACTTATGCTAGCGTTTGCTTGTATAGGTATTGCCGGGCTGCACCTTGAATACCTACTACTTACACTTTTTAATATTGCATTCGCTATGTTATTAGCAGCCCATGTTATAAGAATTGTGTATAAAATAAGAAAGATGTCCGCTATTGACGCGATAAAGGAGAGGTTAAAAACCAAGTCGAGGTTTATTCTTTCTGTTAACCTGGTACTCATTGTTGTGATGTGCACCACACCTTTTCTATCTATACCCGTAGGAGCGTTGGCTGCTAATTATATGGTTATTTTTAGCTGCTACATACAGTACTTAAACCATATCATTAGTGAGGGTATTTTTGAAACTGATTAAACTAGTTTAGAGTTCTCGCACTAGCCTATTTAACCCAAGATCGGTTTAAGCCATCAGTTCATCAACAGAAATTGATGGCTTTTTTCTTTTAATGTTTTTACCTCTGACAAGCATTAAATTAATTTATATAAAACAAAACAATAGAATCAAATGGAAAAATAAAAGGATAAATTAATGACTTTCATTGAACAAATAAAGTCCACTCCATTTTATATCTACATTAGCATGATGGCTTATCTTACCTGCCTTGCGTTAAGCTACCATTTAAAGATGCCAGAACTTTCATATATTGGATTTTATTTAATACTCTATTCCATGCTCTATGAGTTAAGTTCTTTAATAAAAAATAGCGATGCTAGCTTAGAATCAAGTCACAACTTTGGACACTTGAGATATTTATTTGCTTTCGTAGTAATATTTTTTGGTCTTATTGCTTTTCCACTTCGCCCTGTGTTCGTTACAGTAATCAATTTTATGGTGATTGCCGCTATCACCTATCAATTAATACTCGTTTTAAATACTAAGTTATTACAATCTAAAGAAAATATTATTAATAGTTTTAAACGAAAAAAAAACAGGAATTTTACTGCTACTATTCGTAATGACGGTATTGCAATTTTTCTTTGATGATCTAACCTTTGCTAACAATAGTCATTTTTTTCTTCTCATTCTCACCTCAGAAGTTTTCGATGATTGTAAGGGTTTAATCTCTAACACTCACTAAGCTCTATACGGCTTAGCAAAAACGTCCTGCGTATGGACGTTTTTTTTTGTCTTAAAAATGATAGAATGCGGCCAATAAATGACGACCTTGGAAACTCAAGGCTTGAAAGAGTCCCTAAGTGACCAAATAAAGGCGTCAGCAAGTAGTTCGTTGTGAGGATACCGTCGTGGTAAAACCAGTTAAAAATACTAAGTTTGATGAATACTTAGAATTTCCTTGCCCATTTACATTCAAAATTATGGGCCTAGCAAATGTCAATTTGACGGATCAGATCCTAGCCAAACTGCAGGTTATTGCACCTGGTGATTATGCACCAAAGGTTAAACCAAGCAGTAAAGGCACCTATGAAGCCGTATCTCTAGTCGTTACAGTAACCAGCAAAGAGCATATCGAGCAGATTTATACCGAGATCGGTGGCATCGAAGACGTCCGCTACATCCTGTAGTTGGTAAGGACCCTAGTTATGGAATCTCGTAAGTTAATTGTGCGCCAACTTGGCCTTTGTCGTTACGAACCAATTTGGCACAAAATGCAATCTTTTACCGACGAGCGTGATGACACCACAGCGGATGAAATCTGGCTGGTGGAACATGAGCCTGTTTTTACGCAAGGTCAAGCAGGTAAAGAAGAGCATGTTTTGGCGCCAGGTGACATTCCCGTCGTAAAAGTGGATCGCGGCGGTCAAGTTACCTATCACGGTCCTGGGCAACAAATGCTTTATGTGCTGCTCAACTTACGACGATTGAAAATAGGGGTACGTGAGCTCGTCACTTGGCTAGAAGAAAGCATTATCGATTCCCTAAAAGAATATGGGATAGAGGCTTATGCTAAAGCCGATGCACCAGGTGTATACGTCAACGATAGCAAGATAGCATCTCTTGGACTTAGAGTCCGTCGTGGCTGCTCATTTCATGGGCTCGCACTCAACGTCAATATGGATCTTGGTCCATTTTTACGAATAAACCCTTGTGGTTACGCGGGCATGAATATGGTGCAAAGTAGCGAAATTAATGGACCTCAAACCGTCGCTGATGCGGGGGCCGGTCTGGTAAAACACATGCTAAAACGCATTAATGCTGAGCATGTCGAATACACTGAAGGGTTTGAAAACGTATGAGTAAACCAGTCAAAATGGAGCCTGGGGTAAAGCTCCGCGATGCTGAAAAAATGGCATTGATCCCAGTAAAAGTCATGCCAACAGAACGCGAAGAAATGCTGAGAAAGCCTGAGTGGTTAAAGATCCGTTTGCCAAAATCAAGTGAACGTATCGATGGCATTAAACAAGCAATGCGTAAGCACGGCTTACACTCTGTTTGTGAAGAGGCGTCATGCCCTAACCTTTCTGAGTGCTTTAATCACGGTACAGCAACCTTTATGATTTTAGGTGCAATTTGTACTCGCCGCTGTCCATTCTGCGATGTGGCTCATGGTCGTCCACTAAAACCTGACGCCCAAGAGCCTGAAAAGCTAGCGCTCACTATCAAAGACATGAAGTTAAGCTACGTTGTTATTACCTCTGTTGACCGTGATGATTTACGCGACGGTGGTGCACAACATTTTGCTGACTGTATTCGTGAGATCCGTAAGCATAACCCAGGTATTACAATCGAAATTCTTGTGCCTGATTTCCGCGGCCGTATGGACAGAGCGCTTGAAATTTTGAGTGAAACACCACCGGATGTATTCAACCACAACCTTGAAACTGCACCGAGACTTTACAAGCTAGCGCGTCCAGGTGCCGACTATAAGTGGTCACTCGAATTGCTACGCCGTTTTAAAGAAGCGCATCCAGAGGTAAGAACTAAGTCTGGCTTAATGGTTGGACTGGGCGAAGAAATCTCTGAAATTGAAGAAGTCTTAAGAGACTTGCGCGAGCATAACGTAGATATGCTTACGGTAGGCCAGTACCTACAACCTTCAAAGCACCACTTACCGGTAAAGCGCTACGTGCCACCGGCAGAGTTTGATGGGCTAAAAGATTATGCCGACGAAATAGGCTTTAGCCACGCAGCTTGCGGACCATTTGTACGCTCTAGCTACCATGCAGATCAGCAAGCCGCCGGTAAAGAAGTAAAATAAATTCTTCGTAAAACTGCTAGTTACAACTTAAACGCGGCAAAACGACACTATTTGTGATTTCAGTATTGTTGATAAAACACTAAAATCAATCGTATTGTCGCGGGAAAATCTAATGCTAGTAATACCAATTCTCTTAATTAGTTGATCAATTTTGAGTCGAGAAAAGCTTGTGATAACAAGGCAAAAATTTTGCTATTTAGCTGTTCTAAATGAGAAATTTTTAACGCAGTTGGCAGCAGGTTTTATCTCTCAAATTGACCAGATATTTAAGCTGATTGGTATAAATTGCCTTGTGGCTATATCATTAGTGGAGGGGCGTTTGGTTTGGCGCTATCGAGCTAAAATCTAAACCTCCCCTCTAACCCTTCCTTACAAATCGTAATACTCTCTATTCAAAATGACAGAACGTACTCAAAAGCAAGCTTTTTGCTAACCAGCAGCTTTGATTCAATCATAGTCAGAAGTCCAATATAGGTCTTAAAAAATAAATGTCGGTGAAAGTGCCCCTCTGCTACCTACTCAAGTTGAAGGCACATGCTTCTCATGTTATAAAAAAGCTAACAACATTGTAGAGCAATTGAGTCAGTCCTTTTAGCAACCATTGATATCAGCTTTATATAGCAATGCCACTACCCTATTGAATTAGTTGAACTTATTATGAAATCACTTTAGGTTTTAAATGTTTATTCGCCCACAAGCTTACGGAGGAATAACTGTGGATTCAACAAAACTCCCTTATTACAAGATAGAGGTGCCTGAGCCTTTACCATTCAAGTTTAAACCAATACCCAGAAAGTATGAGCCAAACAGCAAACCTCACAAAAAGATAATAGTTTTCTCAGCAATCGTCTTTAGTGTAATTCTCATGGGCTTAATTCTAAGTATTATAGACTCTCGAAATAACTTATTACTGAAACTGATACTTCTAGGCGTAACTTGGTTTTTTTGGGTAAAAATAGTCCGCTACTTTGAAGCTAAGGAGAAAGAGGTAGATGCAGAAGTAAAGTCTAGCTCAGACTATATAGCTCGTATTCGCAATGAAGTTGCCGAAGAGAAAAGTGAATATCATAAAAAAAATAAAGAAGTTGAAGAATCACTAAAGGAAAACGAGTATCAAGCCAATATGCTCTTAATTGATGTTAACGATATTCTCGACACTGATATTCCTCGATCACTCAAAGAGGCCAGTACCTATATCTCACAAGCCGAGATCACCTATCAAAAAAATCTCTATTCTCAATATTGGGATAATTTAGACGATGCAATACTAAAAATTGAATTAGCAAAAAAGCAGTTCAACGCTGTAGAGAGTAAGTCAAAGAAATATCAAGCAATTTTACGAGGGCAGAAGCATAATTTCCCTCCGCTTTTTCAACAGCGAGATTTTAAATTAAACCCCATTGCTGTATTTAAGGAGTACTGCCGCATAAAAGAATTGGGAGAATCAAATTATCAATTTGCCAAAATTGAAGAGATGCGAAAAACTAGAAAGGTCATTGCTGCGGGGTTTGGCTCTTTCAACCATATGTTTAATGCACAGATGAATTCAATCAACTCGTCATTTAACTACTTTAGGGATAGCGTTGACCAACAATTTCATGAATTTAAAAAAGAAAGTAAAAAGTCGAATCAAGATCTTGAACAAGCACTTAAAGAGCAAAAGGAATACTTTGAAGAAGTTATTGCTGACTTAAAGCAAACATTTCAAACTGGCAATCATTAAGGAGATACATATGTCGGAATACTATTCATTTATGCTACGGGATATTGGAGGGAGCGACTTACATGCAGTAAAACTTAGCCGCAGGAAAATCCGTATTGAAAATGGAACTGTTACTACGTTAGAAAAGAGTGGATTATTTTGGGGAAAATGGGAGGAAAAGTATTCATGGACAATAACTCAAAGTATGGAGGTTCTTTACATAGATAGAATGGGCTTAAATAACCTTTCCGGGTCAGTTGAGTTGCAAGATAAAAGTACTGGTGAAAGTTATAGGGAATATATATATGATGAGTTAGACGCATTTATAAGCGAATTAAACTTGCCTGTATCCTGCGAAATTTAAAGTTTGAGTTAAAGTCTAGATATGAGGAAAACGATATACCTAGCTTAGATATGATTAAGCTCAGAATTCTAGCATTTAGACTAGTTCATTTAAGCTGAATTAGCTGAGAAGAATTTAGCTGAGAAGAGTGATCCGTACCAGCAACAACAACGGGTAGCTGTCAGATCAAGTCTGAGCTAGTACAGCCAGTACTGTTAACACCAAGCGATTTTGTCGTACTTTAATTACCACGCGACTTTGTCGTAGTCGCTAATTACCAAGGGAAATTGACGGTTATCTTTAACCGTGTTCTTTGAATGTTTTGTATAAGCATTTGAGGAGCGCTAAGGGTGATTGTTTTGAATTCTAAAGCTCAATTAACAGTTGATATCATTGCTAAAGTGGCAGAGCGTAAAATTACGATAGCTAATGCCGCTAAGCTCCTCAATAAATCCAGGCGTACTATTGAACGTTATTTGCAGCGTTACCGAAGCCAAGGTCTACAATTCGTTGTTCACGGGAATACAGGCAGCGAGCCAATTAATAAAACTCCAGATAGGCTTAAGCAGCAAGTTCAGTCGCTGATCCGCGAGAAATACTATGACCTGAACCTGTTGCACCTCGCCGAGATGCTAGAGGCTCATGAACACATTGTTGTTAAGCGCGAGACACTACGTAAGTGGGCACATGATATCCACCATGTAACACGAGCCAAGCGTAGGCGTAGCCGTGTTCACAAACGCAGAGAGCGGATGGAAGCACCAGGACTAATGCTGCAAATGGACGGCAGTACACATCGTTGGTTCGGTGATAAAAAGTCGTGCTTAATCGCTATGATTGATGATGCTAACAGCGATATCCATGCAGAGTTTTTTCCGTCAGAAACGACTGAAGGGTGTATGAAAGTTATGCGCTCAGTTGTTGAGAAGTACGGCATGTTTAAAACGCTGTATGTGGATAGAGCTGGCATCTTCGGTGGCCCTAAACGTTGCAATTTCTCCCAGATGCAACGGGCCTGTGAGGAGTTAGGAATTGAAATCATCTTTGCCAGTTCTCCTCAAGGAAAAGGTCGTATTGAGCGTGCCTTCGATACTCTGCAAGACAGGTTGATACCAGAGTTACGGCTCAACAATATTACTGACATGACGGGCGCTAATAGCTACCTCCAACACGTCTTCATCCCGCAGTTTTGGCGTAAAAACCTGATGGTAAAATCTAAAATATCAAACACCGAATATACGCCTGTATCACGCTGCATCAATCTAGATGATATCTGCATCACCAAGGTCTACCGGAAGATCCGCAACGACCATACGTTTAGCTTCAGGGGAAAGTTCTACTTCATCGACTCACCGCTTAAGCACTCAATCGCTAACCAGAAAATTGAAATTCGTACGGGTAAAAATAAGCAGTTCGATGCGTACTTCGCTGGGCGAAAACTACAGGTAACCGAAGTCAAGGAGCCTGATAAGCTATCCTCTGAAGACTATGAAATCCAGAAGAAGCTTGATGTATTGGCACTGGCTGACAAGCTAGGAAATGTGGCAGAAGCTTCACGCCCAAGTGGTGTCTCCCGCGATACTATTTACCGCCATCGTAAGCTGATAAAACAAGGTGGGATCGAATCGTTAAAACGTCAGGAAACGCCAAATCTTCACCACAAAAATCGCACTGACAGAGCTATTGAGGAAGTCGTCATAGAATTCTCACTGGCTAACCCACACATGGGACAATCCAAAGTGTCACGACTGCTCAAGTCTGAAAAAAACGTCGACATACATGCCAGCGGCGTTCGCAATATCTGGCTAAGAGAAAATATGAATACTACTGCGTTACGGTTAGCAAAACTTGCCGAAATTCGGCAACATTGATAGTGTGATTACGTCAAAATCGCTTGGTACTTATACCGTCAGTATCCCTTGGTAATCACACTAGTACAGCCAGTAAAAAGCGTGAGGATAACTTACACTTGGTGTCTGCTTTTGATTGCGAGTCTGGTTTAACTTTGTATCAGCGAACGGTAGAAAATAAGTCCAATGAGATACCGGCAGTTAGGGCCTTATTAGATGTGCTCGATATTTCGGATTCTATCGTCACACTAGATGCACTATGTTGTCAGAAAGCGACACTTTC